>CACZPF010000500.1 GCA_902782975.1 uncultured Lachnospiraceae bacterium | reverse complement strand
TATACTGCCTGTAAGGTATGTGCTTTCTCCTTTCCCTCAGCTGCTGGCTGTATACAGTCAGCTCTGTGGCGGCGTGCATCCTGCTTTTATGGCGCATACGATCTATCCGGGGGTGCTTCTGATCCTGGCTTACTGTGTTTATTATCAGCTTGGGCAGACGTTTTTTCCCGAATCAAAAGACGGTCCCGGCATCTTTCTGCTGTTGTCCGTTGTACAACACTGGTTTTCAGCGGTATCCGTTTATGGAAGTTCGAATTTTATGATGATCCGTCTGTGGCAGGGAAAAGCCGTTCTCGCAGGAATTCTTCTGCCGGCCACCTTCCTGATCTCGATCCGGATCATGAGCAGAGAGCCGGACGAGGCATACTGGCCTGAGCTTTTTATGGTTAATCTTGCCTCCTGTATGGTTTCGTCCATGGGAGTCGTGCTTTCGCCTCTTCTCATCGGAGCGGCCTCCATCACCGGTGCCGTGCAGGAAAAGAAAATAAAAAACCTGATCTATGGATTGATCTGCGTCATTCCTTCGCTGGTCATCGGAGGAATCTATCTATATCTTCGTTTTTTCAGGAGGACCTGATAAACTATGAAACAATATCTGGATCTGGCAGTTACATATTGGAATCAATACTGGGGAGATGCCTATGTCCAGTACGTGATGATCGCGGCGCTGATGATCATCGCAGCTTTTGCGGTACGCCGGAAAGAGGCGAGGCATGTCTTTTTTACGGCAGCCATTACACTTGCTGCCTTTTTTATGCCTCCGTTTGTCAAGATGGTGATCGGGGTTACCGGGGATAGTGTCTACTGGCGTTTTTTATGGCTGTTTCCTACGGTCATTCTCATCAGTTATGTTCTGTCGGGTATGATCATTATGGTTGAGAAAAAAGGATTGCGGCTATTGCTGGCAGCTGGTGCGTGTGCTCTTCTGATCGTCAGCGGTACCGGACAGCATAAGGCTGCCAATTTTGTTTATCTCGACAACTGGCTTAAAATACCGGATGAGATCGTACAGGCCTGTGACATGATCAGGACGGACAGCCGCGGAGGCACGGTAAAAGTGGCGGCAGAGGAGGCTGCAGCCTGCTATGTGCGTGTTTACGAGCCCTCCTTTTACATGCCTTTTGGCCGTTGGGGAGAGGGGGCCGTGACGAAGAATCAGCGGACGTTTTATACCCAGATCAATCTTCCCGGGAAAAATTATACGGCGCTGGCAAAATATGCCAGGGATCAGAAATGTAACTATCTGATCATTACTGCTGTTCCAAAAGAGGGGGTAGAAAAGCTTCAGGACGTAGGCTATCAGCTGGCCGGCTCTACAGAAACTTACGAGATCTATGTAAACCGGGAGGTCAGACCGGACATCTGACAACTTACAGGCTGCTATTTTATCCTGACAAGACAGTGAATAGTAACACTGAAAGAAGAAATGTTCCCGGTTTTGAAAAATGTGTTGCACTTTCAGGGGAAAGGTGTTACCTTATTAACGTAATACACAACAAATTGATAGAGGCGCGGGATTCATAAGTATGGCAGAGTAAGAGGCAGGGCAGCCGTCTGCAGAAAAGGGGAGACCGCCGAAGAAGGCAGAAGAGCCAGTTTCATGCCGTCTGGGATGGCGCAGAATATGCGTCATACTGTCACTTATGTGGAGCGCTATCATTTACATGGGAAGATCAAAAGCCATGGCTGTGCCCGTATAAGGACGGGTATGCCGGGCTTTTTTTTCTTTGCTGCCGGTGTTCTTCCGTCTTTTCTCCTGGATATGCTTTCCCGGATCTGGCCTCCAAAATTTGTTAAAGAAGGAAAGGACATGAGAAAATGAAACAGAAAAGAGAAAAAGTTTGCACATTGTTTCGATATCTGCCAGGGATCTGCATGATGCTTTCGTTATTGTTCCCTGTGGCTGTCAGGGCTGAAGAGGAGGCGGCCGGCACACCGGCCATGTATGCGACCTTCTGGGCTCTGGTACCGCCTATTGTAGCGATTGCGCTCGCCCTGATCACTAAGGAAGTGTACAGTTCGCTGTTCGTGGGCATCCTGGTAGGAGCCGTTTTTTACTCAGGATTCAAATTTGAAGAGACGGTACTTCATATTTTCAATGATGGATTTGTGGCTGTGCTGACAGACAGTTATAATATGGGTATTCTTATCTTCCTGGTAATTCTTGGAACCATGGTGGCTCTTATGAACCGGGCCGGAGGATCCGCTGCTTTCGGACGCTGGGCAAGTGTTCATATCAAAACCAGGGTCGGCGCTTCTCTTGCAACGATCCTTCTGGGTGTCCTGATTTTTATCGATGATTATTTTAATTGTCTGACAGTCGGAAGTGTAATGCGCCCGGTGACCGACAAGCATAACATCTCGAGAGCCAAACTGGCCTATCTGATCGATGCCACGGCGGCGCCGGTCTGTATTATTGCGCCGATCTCGTCCTGGGCGGCGGCAGTAAGCGGGTTTGTAGAAGGGGAAGACGGGCTTGCGCTTTTTATCAAAGCGATTCCCTATAACTATTATGCACTTCTCACGATCGTCATGATGGTGGGGATGGTCCTTCTTAAAACAGAATTCGGGCCCATGAGAAAGCATGAGATGAATGCCTTAAAGGGTGACATCTATACGACTCCCGGAAGACCCTATGCCAACGCGGAAAAAGAAACAGAAGGAAATCCAAGAGGAAAGGTCTTTGATCTTCTGATCCCTATTATCAGCCTTGTTTTATGCTGTGTGATCGGCATGATCTATACCGGAGGTTTCTTTTCGGGTGAAAATTTTGTGACCGCATTCTCAAACAGCGATGCATCCGTCGGCCTTGCCATCGGAAGTTTCTTCGGACTTATCATTACGATCATTCTTTACCTGATAAGAAGAGTACTTTCTTTTAAAGACTGTATGGCATGTCTTCCCGATGGATTCAAGGCTATGGTTCCCGCGATTCTTATTCTTACCTGTGCCTGGACATTAAAAGCGATGACGGACAGCCTTGGCGCAGCAGAATATGTGGCCGGAGCCATGGAAAATGCAGCAGGCGGTCTGATGAATTTCCTGCCGGCGATCATTTTCCTTGTCGGATGCTTTTTATCTTTTGCGACCGGTACTTCCTGGGGAACCTTTGGTATTCTGATTCCCATTGTAGTCAATGTATTTGAGAACAGCGATCCTACTCTGATGATCATCTCCATCTCGGCCTGCATGGCTGGTGCTGTATGCGGAGACCACTGTTCACCAATTTCCGATACGACCATTATGGCCTCGGCAGGCGCGCAGTGTGACCATGTGAATCATGTATCTACACAGCTTCCATATGCCATGGTCTGCGCTGCTGTATCTTTCGTCACCTATATCGTTGCGGGATTTTTAAAAAATGCGGGAATCAGTCTGGCAGTCGGTATTGTACTGATGCTTGCCACCATCGCCTTTTTACACACCCGGAGCGGAAAAATGGAGGTATAAAAACCAGAGATCCGTGTTATTGTAAACGCCGGAGATCTTTTCAGGGATACTGTCATGCAGCAGGCGTGCAGTATTGCTGTATGGGAGATCTGGCGTTTACTGTATCAAATCCGCATTGCCGCAGGCATTATATTTTCTTTGTAAGGATTTTGAAAAGTTTTTTTAATTATCAGAAAAAAACTTTACAATATATGGATTCTGTGCTATATTATCTCTTGAGGAACGGCTTACATAATATTGTTATGTATTACAGGCCTTCCGTTTTTTGTCAGATGTCTTTAGTCATCTGATCTGCACCTGTAGCTCAGTGGATAGAGCAGTGGTTTCCGGTACCATGTGCGGGGGTTCGATTCCCTTCAGGTGTGTTC
>CACZPF010000499.1 GCA_902782975.1 uncultured Lachnospiraceae bacterium | reverse complement strand
GACAGTCTCTTTAAAGCTATGCTACGCATGTTTAAGACCCCCCGTGAGGAACGTGTTCAGATGGGGCTGGCAGGCCGTAGATATATGGAAGAAAAATTCGACAAAAAGGTCGTGGTCAGAGAGACAATGCGATGGCTGTTCTGAAAAGGCGCTAAGGGAGAATGACGAAAGGTTATTTGGAAATGGATGCTATTTTTGTGTTCGGTGATAAGGCCGCGCAGGACAGAGAGGGCCGTTTATATACAGGAACTTCTTTTTCCCAGGAGATTTTTGACAGATATCTTGAACATTTCGATCACCTGACGCTCCTGATGCGTAAGGCCAATATTGATCCGGAAGATCAGGCGTCCCTTGGAAGGATGAATCTTCTGACGGATCAAAGGATAAACATAGTATTCCTTCCCGATACCTTGGATTCGGTGAAGAACTTCGCAGATCCCAGGGTCCGCAAGATCATCAGGGAAATATTGGAGGAACAGATCGGAGCCGGCAATGCGGTCATCCTGCGGATGCATTCTAACTATAGTTATATTGCAGCCAGAATCTGCGTGAAGCGCGGCATACCTTATCTGGCGGAGGCAGTGGGCTGCCCGTGGGACAGCCTTACACATCATAGTATTAAAGGAAAACTTCTGGCACCCTCCGCTGTTTTCCAGATGCGTTACTGTATGCGGCATGCGGCCTATGCTATATATGTTACCAGCCATTTTCTCCAGAAACGGTATCCGACAAAAGGGAAAAGCGCTTCGGTCTCGGATGTGGAACTGCTCCCTCAAGAAGAGGAGGTCCTAAATAATAGACGAGCCAAGATTCTGGCGCTGAAAGAAGAACCCTCAAGGAGACTGCGGATTGGAACCTCCGGCAGTGTCCAGGTCGCCTATAAAGGTCAGAGATTTGTATTCAAAGCCCTTGCCGGCCTGAAAGCCAAAGGCACATGCAGATTTGAATATCACCTTGCAGGAGGCGGGGACGACAGGGTGTTGAGGAAGCTGGCCGAAGATCTCGGAATTGAGGACCTGATCGTTTTTGAAGGAATGATGCCTCATGAGCAGATCTACAGATGGCTGGATGAGATGGATCTCTATATACAGCCAAGTGAACAGGAAGGATTGTCCAGAGCTCTGATCGAAGCCATGAGTCGGGCTCTTCCAGCTTTTGCCTCCGATGTGGGGGGGAATCCGGAACTTCTGGATCCTGCCTGCATCCATAAATGCGGGGACGTCAATGAAATTGAGAAGGCGCTGGCAGGACTTACGCCTGAGAGGATGCTGGAATTGGCAGAGCGGAATTATCATCATGCCGGAAAATATCAGAAGACACGTCTGCAGAAAAAAAGACGTAAGGTCCTTGCCGAGTTTGCTGAGGAAGCAGCGGAATTTTATGGGGGCTGACATTTTAGAGAGGTATAGAAAGCGGACAGGAAGGAACAGCTGAGAATATGGATAAGATCGGAAGGATTTTTTTACAGGCAGCTGCACTTGGACTTGATCGAAACAGGATCGAGGATCCCGGACTGTCTCAGGACGAGTGGAGAGAATTAATGCAGCTTTCCGCTGATCAGGCAATGCTGCCGATCGTTTTTGAAGCCGTATATTCTGTCATACCAGAAGAATTGGAGAAGGAATACAGGGCGGTCGCTCTCGCCTGGATCTGCAAACAGGTACGCAAAACAGAGTCCTTTTTGGAAAGCTACAGGAAGCTGTTGGAAAAGGGTATTGAGCCTCTGGTGTTCAAGGGAATCGTATGCAGAGATACCTATGATCTGCCGGATTGGCGCGTTTCCTCGGATGAAGATGTGTATATCGAACGCGATGCGTATATGCGCTTTCATGAATCTATGAAGCAGCTTGGCTTCAAGTCCACGGATCCTAATTTCCGCAGCGAGCATGAAACGATCTATTACCGGAAGGAACTGCGGGTCGAAGGACACTGGGAACTATTCCCCCAGGAGAATCGCCTCTGGGAGAAAATGAATGCCCTGACGTCAGAAATGCTAAAGAGGACAGTTCATCTGGAAATCGAGGATACAAGAATTCTTGTTCTGGAGCCGACAGACCATATGATCTATCTGCTGTTTCATGCCATGAAGCATTTCACCCTTGCGGGGGTCGGAATACGTCAGATCTGTGATATCGTACAGTTAGATAAAAGGTACGACATCGACTGGACCAGGGTTGCTTCCGTTATGGATTCTCTTGGAGGAGGCCGCTTTACTGCAGCGGTCCTGGATGCCTGCTGCAATCTTTTCGGCATGGCGATGCCGGAAGGATGGGAGCCGGAAGACAGTACGGATCTGATCGAGGATGCATTAGAAGGTGGTGTCTTCGGACACAGTACGGAGGACAGGATCCACAGCGCTTCCATCACAGCTGCTGACGGGACGGGACATAATACAGCCTACAGTCTGTTCAAGACGGTCTTTCCCTCGAGGGAGGTCATGGAAATCAATTATCCGTGGGTCGTTCGCAGCAAATTGCTGCTTCCCGTTGGCTGGGGCGTACGGCTGTTCCGATATGCCGGAAAGATAGGGAAGGGCAGTTCCCCTCTTCGGAGCATAGAGATTGGAAAGCGGCGGCTTAAGCTTTTGAAAAAGTATGACGTTTTTCAGGAATGAAAGGGGCTTGTTCCCGGACCGTGCAGTTTTAAGACGGGGTAAGCAGATGCAGATCAGAACGGACCGAAGCTATAAATACAGGGAAATAGCGGGAGAGTATTACCTGATCCCGACTTTACAAGCGGCAGAAAGATCTAAAACTCCACTGCAGCTGACAGAGACAGCTGCCTGGATCTGGAAACAGATTGAGCAAGCAGTTTCAAAGGAAGAAATGGTCTTGCGGATGACGGAAGAATATGAAGTGGATCCTGTAACGGCCGGGAAAGCGGTGGAGCAGTTTATAGAAGTACTGCTGGATCAGGGAATGCTGGAAGAGACAGAGGCAGTTTAATAAAGGACAGGCAGGTATAGAGTCGAATGAATAAGATGGGCCAAATGAAAATGGGACCTGAGGAAAGCAAGGCGCAATCAGGATCGCGGAATAAGACATATGCTGAGGAACCACTTTCTATGGAAAGCATATTTGTTGCTTTCGTCTTTTTTGTAGTGCTATCTCAGTTCCTGGTGACAGGAAGATCGGAATTGTTCACACAGCCAATGCGCCCCCTGATCGTAATCATACTCACTGTGCAGGTAGTCAGAAGAGGCAGACTGAAGCTGCCGGTCTGCAATGCTGCCCTGGCGATGTCGATCTATCAGATTATCCTGTGGTTCTTTCTTTATCCCGATGGGGGGCCCTTAAGAGGATATTTAATATTGATCTTTTATTTCATGATGCTCTTTTCTGTTGCGGGCTTTCCCTGGAACGGAAGGGAGCTCCGGCTGATTCTGTTTGCATCCTTTCTCGCTACATTTGTCTGTGCTGTCGCCTTTTTTCTGAGCAACAATATGCTGGACTTTTCCAACCATGAATACAGATTCATGGGAGAGGTCGTGAATCGAAATAAGCATGCCTATGCGTTCGCCTTTGGCATTATTCTGGGAAGATCTTATCTTTCTTTCGGCAGGGGAAGGAACCGACTTGTCATTCTGCTGATGATGCTGCTTGAAGGATACTGCCTGCTATACTCGGAATGCAGAGGGGCTTTTCTGGGGGCGTTCATATCGTTATCCATTATTGCATTCAGCAGAGCGGTCCGTATGTGGAAAGACGGACATCCCTATCTGATTTTCTACGTCTTTTTATATATTGTCTTCTTCATAGCAGTATATTTCTTGATCAAGAACAGTGCAGTAAGCAGGCTTGTTGATGGAGAAAACCTCTCCGGGCGGGATACCGGCATGGAACACGCCGTTATGTTATTTCGGCAGGCTACGATACCCGGTAAAATTTTCGGTAACGGTATGTTGTATGAAAGCCTGCACACAGAGGGAATCGGTGTCCATTTCGTCTACCTGACCTACCTGCTGGAGGCGGGGATCATTGGCACGGTCCTGATCATCCTGATTTTTCTGAGTGCGATGAGAATTATTCGGGGAGAGATCCAGTGGTCTATTTTCATGATCGCCCTGTCCAGAACTTTCTTCGAAGGTATGGATTATTATATTTTTATTCCCCTGATTCTTTCGATATGCATTTCGAATTATGAACTATTGTATAGACGACCTTGCAGGGAATTGTTCTGGCGGAGAAGATACCTTATATCCGGATAAAGAGTAAGGAACAGAAATCTTTATTATTATGCATTGATTCCATACGTCCGGAGGTCATTGATGACGAAATAGGAAAAATGATATATGAATGATACATTTGACAGGAGAGAAAGGATAAAAAGATATCTGATTGTCACCGTGGCGACATGTTTCGTCATGCTGCTCTGGAGCGCCTATGACAGTCCGTTGTTTCCCTTGTACACCAGTGGTGATTCATCCATTTTTATGCTG
>CACZPF010000498.1 GCA_902782975.1 uncultured Lachnospiraceae bacterium | reverse complement strand
TGAATAAAGGACATGACAGAATGCAGAAAGGAAAGATATGAGTATTGTAATGTGGAAACATTTTAAAGAAGCAATTGTAAGGGGAATGATCGTTTCATTGGCAGGTATATGTGTGATAGGACTTGTGGCATGCGGCAGTAAAGCAAAAAAGCAGAATGATGTATCAGATCAGGCAACACAGCAGGAAGACAGCAGGAAAACAGAAGCACAGGAAAACAGTACTGAAATTCTGGAAAGCAGTACTGAGGATTCAAAAAGCAATACTTCGGAGACAGGAAAAAAGGACAGTAAAACTAAAAAGAACAGCAGCCAGGAAAGAAACAATATCGTGACCGAAAAAGAAGACATTGCAGAGGCCGGAACGGAAGATGATGCCACGCAGGAAACGGTAATCGGAAAAACGGAAAATGCCTCAGAGAAAGCGAAGCAGACTGCGGCAAGCGCTGCACAGAAGGAGTCTGAAGATAATTCACAGTGAAAACGGACAGCGATGATTTCAGAAAGGCAATGATGATGGGTACAATGATGATCGATATTATGAAATTTACGGCAATTCTTTCCTGCGTATGTGCGTGTGTCTGGTGGATAAAGAGCCGGATAGACTTTCCTGACTGGAAATAAGGAGCGAGTGTATACGCAGAGAAAGGCGGAGATGTGGAGCGGGAAATGAAAAATGTTTTGGACTATTTTGAAAACACAGTGACAAAGTACGCACGGAAAACTGCAGTAGATGATGGAAATATCCTTATGACATGGGAAGAACTTCAGGAGTGTTCCATGAAAATAGGAACAGCATTGCTGCATAGAACATGTTCCGGGAGAGCAGTTGTCATTTTGATGAAAAAAAGTGCAATGACGCTTGCAGCTATGATCGGAGCGGTATATGCCGGCTGTTTTTATACGGTCATTGATCCTGAACAGCCGGCAGACAGACTATGTAAAATACTTCGGATATCAGGACCTGAGATCGTGCTCACATGCGGGAAGGATACTGTATTGCCGTCTCAGATCCGATATCAGGGGCAGGTGCTTTCGGTTGAAGAAGCGGTTTTTGAAAAAGCAGACGAAAATGCCCTGAAGGCTGTCAGACGTAAGACCGGAAGGAAAGACATATTATATTGCATGTTTACGTCCGGATCGACCGGAACTCCCAAAGGGGTCGCAGTGAGTCATGATGCAGTAATAAAGTTTATTTCCCATTTCACGGAACTGTTTCAGGTTTCAGATGAAGACAGGATCGGCAATCAGGCCCCGTTTGATTTTGATGTGTCAGTAAAAGATATATATTCATGCATGTTTACCGGTGCCATGCTGGTTCTGATCCCGCAGGAAATGTTCGCGGTTCCTCCGGTTTTGCTGGACTATCTGTGCCGGAAACGGGTCAGTATCCTGATCTGGGCCGTGTCTGCTCTGACGACAGTCTCTTCATTAAAA
Organism: uncultured Lachnospiraceae bacterium; assembly: GCA_902782975.1. Classification (GTDB taxonomy): domain Bacteria; phylum Bacillota; class Clostridia; order Lachnospirales; family Lachnospiraceae; genus Blautia_A. The sequence continues at coordinate 4,391 of CACZPF010000498.1, read as the reverse complement.
GGATTGGATTACAGAGTTCCGACAAATGTTAAAAAGATTCTGTTCAGCGGGGAGATCATGCCTGTAAGACAGCTTAAGAAGTGGCAGACTGCTTTGCCGGAGGCAGCATTTGTGAATTTGTACGGACCGACTGAAGTCACATGCAACTGCACCTGGTATCCGATAGAAAAAAATATAGAAGAAGATGAAAACATACCGATCGGAAGACCGCTTCCGGGCAGAGACGTTTTTTTATTGGACAGTTCGGAGAAAATCGTGACAAGGCCGGGAGAACAGGGCGAGATCTGTGTGGCGGGAGAATCTTTGGCGGAAGGATACTACCACGATCCGGCCGAGACGGAAAAAAAATTTCGGGTGCGGCCGGGTACGCAGGACCGTTACTATCGTACCGGCGATCTGGGATACTATGGGAGAAACGGAGCAATGTATTTTTCCGGAAGAAAGGATTTTCAGATCAAGCATATGGGACACAGGATCGAACTTGAGGAGATCGAGCTGGAGCTGAATCGGATCAGGGGAGTGGAAAAGACCTGTTGTTTTCCGGGAAAGAACAACCGGTATCTGGTGGCGGTATACACGGGAAGTGCGGCGGAAAAGGATGTCAGAAATGATATAAAAGAAAAACTTCCGGCCTATATGGTCCCGCAAAAAATACAGTGGATCCGGCAATTACCCATGACCAGAAACGGGAAAACGGATCGAAGGCGATTGGCGGAATGTTTCGGGGAGTAGAAGATAATGAAAAAAGAACAGATGGAATACGGGATCGTTCAATATGGCACACCCCTGTATGTATTTGATACAGATATACTTGAGCAGGCCGTTAGGGATGTCAGAAAGAGTCTTGGGGAAGCGGCGGATCTCTGTTTTGCCATGAAGGCAAATCCCTTTCTGGTAAAAATAATGGCGGATATGACAGACAGAGTTGAAGTCTGTTCGGCAGGAGAGTTGAATATTTGCAGAGCCCTGGGTATTGAACCGGAAAAGCTGTTTATCTCCGGGGTCTTAAAAGACAGGGAGATGCTGCAGGATCTATTGGAAACGTATGGAAACCGGTGTACATATACTGTTGAGTCACTGAGTCAGTTTTATCAGTTTGCTGAATGGAGCACAGCGACAAAAAAGAAAATACAGGTATATCTGAGACTGAGCAGCGGCAATCAGTTTGGAATAGATGAACAGACTTTGAATAATCTTGTTTTGCTGCAGAATGTCTGTCCGGGATTGGAGATCAAAGGCATACATTATTACTCGGGAACACAGAAAAGAAAAGCGGAAATGATAGAGGAAGAACTGCATTTCCTTGACGTGATAATAAGGGGCCTTGAGGAGAATGCAGAATTCAGGCTGGAAGAACTGGAATACGGTCCGGGGCTCGGGGTCCCGTATTTTGAGGGAGAAGAGGATACCATAAGTGAAGATCTGGAAAGGATCCGTGATTCAATCAATCATATGAAATGGAAAGGACGGGTCATCCTGGAAATGGGACGGGCACTGACAGCAGACTGCGGATATTATCTGACGACGATAAAAGACGTTAAAGATAATAATGAAAAAGGCTATTGCATTGTTGACGGCGGCATTCACCAGATCCACTATGACGGACAGGTAAGAGGCATGTACCAGCCTGTATTTCAGATCTGTCCGGAGCATAAAGCCGGAACAGATCGGGAATGGACGATATGCGGTTCACTGTGTTCGGCTAACGATATCCTTGTGGGAAAAGCTCATCTGCGAGGACCAAAACCAGGAGATATCCTGATTTTCGAGAAAACAGGTGCTTATGCGATGACAGAGGGAATGCCATTGTTTTTAAGTCATGACATGCCTCGTGTGGCATTATATTCAGAAAAAAACGGCTGGAGCCTGCTCAGAGATAAGCAGCCGACATATGTAATGAATATGGGGGAGGTGAAGAAATGGAAAGACTGATGTGTATTTTAAATGAACTGGATGATACGATTCCGTGGGAGACAGAAGAAAAACTGATCGATGACAGGATACTGGATTCGTTTAAAGTCATTATGCTGATCAGTGAAATGGAAAATGAATTTGACATCGAGATCAGTGCAGAAGAGATCCGGCCGGAGAACCTGAATTCGGTAAGGAAAATGCGGACTATGATCCAAAGACTGCAGGGATAGGCCAATGGGGTATCATACGTCGGTATATCTGCTGCTTTTTCTGCCGGCAGTTCTGGTGATATATCAGCTGGTTCCGCAAAAAAAGCGGTGGATAGTTCTGCTGCTGTCCGGGTATGCATTTGTCTGGATGATCAGCCGCAAGCTGATCATCTATCTGTGGGCAGCGACATTAGTTACATATTACACCGCCGTGCGGCTTGCCTGGACAAAGCAGATTCGCGCTGCGGCTGTGCGGGAGAACCCGGATGAAAAGCAGGAACTCTGTGCGCAATTCGGCAGAAAAGAGAAGCGGATCCTGTTTTTTGGAATCGGGCTGCTGCTGGCCGGACTGGGATATGTAAAGTATTTTAATTTTTTTGCGGCAAACATGAACCTGTTCTTTGAAACAGCCGGCATCGATCTGCAGATGGGCACAGGAAGTCTGATCCTTCCGATCGGGATCTCATTTTACACATTGCAGGCTATAGGGTACATGACGGATGTGTATTGGAATAAAGCTGAGGTCAGTCAGCATCTGGGCAAAACGGCGCTGTTTCTGGGCTTTTTTCCTCAGATCATGGAAGGACCGATCAGCTCTTATTCACAGACGGCTGATCAGCTTTGGACCGGACAGCCTGTGAACGTTAACGATCTTTCCCGGGGAACCGTGCGGATTTTATGGGGATTGTTCAAAAAGCTGGTCATAGCTGACAGATTATATATTTTTGTCAGAGCTGTATTTGACCACTATGAAGAGTATCATGGAGTACTTGTAGCTGCCGCTGCAGTCGCTTATACGATACAGCTTTATATGGAGTTCTCCGGATGTATGGATATAGTCGCAGGCAGCGCGATCCTTTTTGGCGTTTCGCTGCCGGAAAACTTCCGGCAGCCGTTTTTTGCCGTAAATGCGGCGGATTTCTGGAGACGGTGGCATATAACGCTTGGGACATGGTTCAGAACATATGTGTTTTATCCTGTTTCCGTATCCGGACCTGTGAAAAAATGGATCCGCATCAGCAGAAAACATCTTTCCGTGAATACGTCAAGGCTCGGGGTTCTGCTGCTGACATTATTTCCGGTATGGCTGTGCAATGGATTGTGGCATGGCGCAAAATGGAAATATATTTTTTATGGGATGTACTATTTTGTGATCCTGTTCCTTGAGGGAGCACTGGAACCGGTCTATGAACGGGTCCTGAAAAAACACAGCATATTAAGGAAAGCATTTCCATTTCAGTTTCTGCGGATCCTCAAAACATGGTGCATTATCTGTACAGGGGAATTGTTTTTCCGGGCGGATGGCTTCAGGATCGGTGTCTGTATGTTCCGCAGTATGTTCCGGGAGTTTTCGGTTCATGAACTGTGGGATGGGACGCTTCTCAACTTCGGTTTGGACAAGGCAGATTACCTGGCTGTTTTTGTTGGCTGCCTGGTGGTAGCAGCGGTGGAGTTTATCAAGGAAAAGAAACTGCCGGGCAGTGAGGGTATCCGGAAACAGAAGCTTCCCGTCCGCTGGGCTGCATATTATGCATTGATATTGGCGGTTGTGATCTTCGGGGCATATGGAACAGGGTATCAACAGGTGGATTTGATCTATGCGGGATTCTAAGAAGAAACGTGAATCGGTTATACGATGTCTGATGTTCTTTTTTATTTTGTCTGTTCTGTTTTTCACAGTTTCCGTCAAAACGGAAGGCGTCCTTCTGAAAAATGACCGGCTGGTACCAGTTCGAAATAAAAACATATACAGGATCAGGCGTGAACCGGCCAACAGTATAGACATGATCGTCTTAGGCGACAGTCTGAGTTATTCTGCAGTTTCTCCCATGGTATTGTGGAGAGAACACGGATTTACCGCATATGTATGCGGACAGTCCGGGCAGAAAATCCTGGAAACTGAAAACATGCTGAAAACAGTACTGGAAAACCAAAAGCCGAAACTGATCATTCTGGAGACGGATGTCATGTTTCACGGATCGACGGGAATGAAAAGTGTGAACGAGTCTATAGAAGAATTGCTCAATTATTATATTCCTGTATTCCGGGGACATGATTCATGGAAAACATTAGTGACAGATAAGGAATATGTGGAAAACAATTATAAAGGATTTGCGTTTCGCTGTACGGTTCAGCCTTATGAGAAGGGTGACTATATGAAGAAGACGGAACAGAAAGAAGAACTGTCAGACACAGTTTTGACACATATGGATACTATAATCAGTCTGTGCCGGGAACATGGGGCAGAATTGCTCCTTGTCGCGACAC
>CACZPF010000497.1 GCA_902782975.1 uncultured Lachnospiraceae bacterium | reverse complement strand
CTATGCCCAGACCATCATTGACGATTTCAAAAACCCTGAGAAGGAGCCCCATATCGCAGTGTCTGTGGATATGATGGATACCGGGATCGATGTTCCGGAGTGTGTCAATCTGGTATTCTTTAAAAAGGTCCGCTCCAAAACCAAGTTCTGGCAGATGATCGGCCGGGGGACAAGACTTGCCCCAAAACTGGAATGCATAGACCAGGTAGAAGGTGAATATACGGGGAAGCGCCGCTTCCTGATCTTTGATTATTGCGGGAATTTTGAATATTTCCGGACAAAGCCCAACGGATTCGAAAGCAAGGAGACAAAATCCTTATCCGAGAACATATTCGGCAAAAAAGTCCGTCTCATTTCTGCCCTGCAGGAAGCCGCTTTCCAGGAAGAGCCTTACCAGAACTGGCGAAAGCAGATGGCGGACGAATGCCGGAAACAGATAGAAGACCTGAACACGGACCTTGTTTCAGTAAAGCTTAAGCGGCAGTATGTTGAAAAATATAAAAAAGAAGACGCATTCATCCTGATTGGTGAAGGCGCAAAAGGGGAACTGATTACACATATCGCTCCGCTTGTATTCCTTGATGACAGCGACGAGAGTGCGAAGAGGTTTGACAATTTCATGTATGGCCTGATGATCGCCAGCCTGGAAGCGATGCCATCCTTTAAATATGCAAGAAAACAGCTATGCGATACAGCGTCATTACTGGAACGTAAGGTCAGTATCCCTCAGGTCAAAGCAAAACTGACAGAGATCCACCAGATCGTAACCGATGAATACTGGGATTCCAATGATATCCTTTTATTTGAAAAGACACGGCGGGAACTACGTGACCTGATAAAGTTCTTAAATGACGAAGTATATCGGAAAGAGCCGGTCATCACAAGGCTGTCCGATCCGATCATTGCCCGGCAGGAGGGAGTAAGCCTTGACCCTGCCTACGATTTTGAAGATTACCGGAAAAAGGTAAATCGTTATGTGGAAGAAAACTCCCATACCCTGGCGATCCATAAGCTGACCCACAACATCCCTCTTGCACCGGGGGATTATCAGGAACTTGAGAGAGTCCTCACGGAAGAGCTCGGAAGCAGGGAAGATTATCAGAGAGAATTTGGCGATACACCTTTTGGGATCCTGATCCGGAAGATAGCAAAGCTCGATCATGAGGCAGCCATGGAGGCATTCTCCGGTTTTATCAATGATGAATCGCTCAACCAGAAACAGATTGCATTTGTCCATAAGATAATTAATCACGTAGAGCAGAACGGCTATATGGCAGACCTGACAGAACTGCAGCGCCCGCCCTTTGACAAACCAATAAGCTTTATCAAGCTTTTTGACGCAAAGACAAGAACAGCTCTTTTATCGACAATAAAGAATATAACAGAGAACGCCACGAAGGTTATTGCATAAAATCTGGGCAGGATTGGATTTAAGGGAACAGTTAGACAATCTGATAGAACTTTCCAAAACGATCATTGAGTTATAAGATGGAAAATGATATAGTGAAACAAAATTTTAACAGCATTAGCAAAATGCATACAGACAAATGAAGGGATGTGAAACTATGGGCAGTAATCCGATATCCGATTTGAAAACAGATATAAGTGAATATGAATTACTTGCAGCAACAGTAGAAATAGAACCTGGCCATATTTCAAATCCCAAAGGATCGTCAAAGGATATCGAAGTTTTAATTGATCGGCGGCTGCAGGAATTAGATGTAGAAATTGCCAGATACACAGCTGATAACCATATTAAATACTATGCCTATGCTACGGCATGCGGTATTATGAGCAGCTTCTTAAATGCTGTCATCAGCAGGTTGAGAGAACCAGGTGGTTTCAGTAATGATGAAACCGGATCCTTCTGTAATGTCACTTCCTTTTTGAGACAGTCAGAAGAGCACACTCTGACTGAAAAAGGCTATCCGCAGGATAGAACTGGTATTGTTGAGAATGTGTTTTCGTTTTTAAACAAGTATAAAGAGCTCAACATCGGGATGCGTATTTTATCCCGATTTGATGGATGGTCAGAACGTCCTACATATATGGGACTGGCAGCTTCACTGATCACTCAATTCTTGAGGGGTGGGGTTATTGAGAAAAGAGAGAAAGAAAAGGCCACAGTATTTGTAAATCTGCCGAAGAAAGATCTGGCAGTCATTGCTGTGCCGGCTATGATAACTGGAATCATGAATTGGCTTTCCGTAATTGCGAGGATCGGCGGAGGATTATCGAAGGATATCAAGATCCCCAGAAATCTGAGCACCCTTGTAGAGGCAGTAGTCAATACACCGGAGATCATAGGAATAGCAAAATGTACAGATGAGTGGTTTGGAAAAATAGTCGCCAACAGGAACCTGCTCACTGATGGTGATGGAGTTACGAAAGTTTTCCAGTCGTTATTAATAAATATTTCGAAACTTCCGGAATTCAAGGACAGTGGCTTAAAAGAAACCATCCATAATTTGGATTTCAGTAAAACAGATTTCAGGAATAAATTTTTAGACGGAAAGGCTCTGACACAGCAGGGTGTTCCTGTGATCTTAAATGAAGTCCTGGTACATATAGGTTGTATGCTGTTCAATCTTGCAGATAAAAAGAAGGCAGATAAGAATCTTCAGGGGATCAATTGGAAATATATGATCATGTCCTCAAACAGGACGGCGGACAGGATGCTCGCTGTTGCAGACATGACATTTTCTTTTATAAACGCGGCAGATACTGCATTTACTGCTGCAATGGAGTCGGGTGTTGATTGGGTTTTGTTCTCGGAACATTTTGTCAAAAGATTTAATTATATCGGTGCGTACAGGGCGTCAGTGACTATCCTTAAAGAGTTTTCCAATGAACAGAAGGAAATCCAGCTTATCCATGAGAAGATGCTTCTTATGGGAGAAAAGGCTGAAATAATGTACCAGCGGCTGCAGGAATATAAAGCAGAACTGAATAGGAAACTGACGGAATACCTTGTCCAGGATATAACGGCATTTATGGAGGGCTTTGATGACATTAACAATGGCCTTATGAACAATGATTCGGACAGGGTTATCAGAGGTAATGTGATCATCCAGCGGGTTCTTGGAAGAGAGCCGCAGTTTACGAACCAAAAGGAGTTTGATGAACTGATGGATTCCGATATTGCGCTGGAATTTTAGAAGGGGGGGCGGTCATTACGGCAAAAGTAGATTTTGGAAAGATAGTAAGTGATATTCAGAACACATTTGATTCGGCTGTAGATGCTGCGAAGGACATAAAATTTCCTGATATCAAATCGATTACAGATGGTGCCAGGAAAAAAAATACTGAAAAGGAAAGTCCCGCAGAAACTGTGACGGAAAAGAAAGAAAACGATAAAAAAGAAGAAAAAGCTGAAGAAAAAGATAAGGCTGAAGAGAAGATTAAGGCGGGAGAAAATAATAAGACAGAAAAAAAAGATAAAAAAGAAGAAATATTGTTGTCATCGGAGAATGCTCTGAAACTTATGTATTATATGATAGCTGCCGATGGAAAGGTAAATTCTGATGAAGAAGACAAGTTTGACCTGATCGGTCCGGAACTTGACCCGGATTTTCAGAAGAAAAAGGAATGGATAAAAAAGGAGTGCCAGACGCGACTTGATAAAGCATCAGACCAGAAAGAGTATTATAAGGCGTTGGAGGATGGAATAAAACGCACACTGCTCTTACCCCAGCCTAAGGAGAGCGCACGCATAAGTCCCAAATTGCTGGTCTGGAATCTGCTGGTCCTGGCTTATATTGATGGGAATATTGATAAAAAGGAAAATATGCTCCTCAAATATATAGTCAGAAAAACAAATATTGATCAGGCTGTCTATCTGGAGATGGAGAGCAGTATTCAGACTGTAATGGATATAGAGAGGGAGCTTTCCTGGGTGAAAGCCACAGATAGAAAATATAACATTGTGGAAGATGTGGTGGAAGAGCTGTCAAAAAGGAAAAATATAATCTTTGAAAGTGTAAAAGATCTGATCTCATTGTAAGGAGGCTTAAAATGCCGTTACCATTGCTTTTTATAGGTGTTGCTGCAGTTTCAGGGACATTCGGAGTGGGAAGTTCTATAAAGGCGGGCATGGATGCAATGACTGCGGCATCCGTGAATAAGGATGCGAACCAGATCCAAAAGGAAGCGGCGGACTGGCTCAATGCGCAGAGAGAAGCCTGCGGCAGGGCTCTTTCGAGACTCGGTGAGGAGAAAGTGTTTATCCTGAACAGTACCCTGTCCGAATTTCTTGCCAGTTTCCAGAAGATCAAAAATGTGAATTTCAGGGAAACAGAAGGACTTAACGAGCTGGAGAAAATGCATATTGACAACCACAGCTTCGATGATATGAAGACTCTTGTAAATTTTGCCACTTCTCTTGCGGGAGGCGCCGCTGCAGGAACTGCCGGCGGTGCATTAGCTGCATTCGGTGCATACAGTGCCGCCCAAACCCTTGCATTTGCTTCGACAGGGACTGCGATATCTACTCTTTCAGGCGCCGCTGCTACCAATGCGACCCTTGCATTTTTCGGAGGCGGTTCCCTGGCAGCAGGAGGTCTTGGCATGACAGGAGGGACTATAATCCTTGGTGGATTGGTAGCCGGGCCTGCGTTAATGGTTATGGGGCTTATAGCCACAACTGCCGCAAAAAAGAATCTTGACAAAGCCAAAATAAACAAAGCACAGGCCATCCAGAGGGCTTCTGAAATGACAACGGCAGGATTGCAGTGCGATGCCATACGAAGAAGGACTTATATGTTTTTTAATCTGCTGGCAAGGCTGGATTCATATTTTCTTCCGCTGATATATAAGATGGAGGATATAATCGCAGAGGAGGGCGACGATTATTCAAAGTATTCGGACAGCTCTAAAAAAAGTATTGCTTCCTGTGTAAGCGTGGCTCTTTCTGTTAAATCTGTACTCGATACACCACTGCTGACAGATGACGGCCTGCTCACGGATGAATCCGAGAAAACAACGGCAGGAATTGAAGAATTTCTGGACAGGATGAAAATCGGTTCCTGATTTCTCATACGTATGAAAGTCTCGGGGAACCATTGCAATAAAACAGATGTTTATAATTGCAAAAGTGGATAATAACAATTTTTTCAGGAAAGCTTCTTCAGAGAAGCTTTCTTTTGTTTGAAAAAAACAACAAAAAATAGCCTTTATCGATGACTAACGGAATATGTGCAGAGAGATTGCCACAGGCCTTATAAAGTATATAATGTAAGCTGTAAACAGATCCGGCGTTATATTATTCTTGGGAGAAATTGGAATGTTTGAGATCGGGCATGATGTCTAAGTAAAGTTATTATTAGTGGGAAACAGATAAAGTCATGTTTGAATAATACATTAGAAAAGTTCCAAGTGCGGGGCTAGAAAAACGAGGCATTCAGCAATAACTGAAATGCCCCGCATTTGGTACTTTTCATT
>CACZPF010000496.1 GCA_902782975.1 uncultured Lachnospiraceae bacterium | reverse complement strand
ACTTAAGAGCGGCGGCAGACATTTGCAAAGCAAATGACATCGAGTGACGTAGTCACGAGATGAGCCGCGGGCTTAAGCATAAAAGGTCGGAAATGGTTATCATTATTCAGGGAATGTCAGCATGTATGCAGTTTTGAAGGTACAGCCTTCTAAATAATCCTCCTTAGCTCAGTCGGTAGAGCACGCGGCTGTTAACCGCGGTGTCGTTGGTTCGAGTCCAACAGGGGGAGCTTTCGGAGCATGAAGCCCGAGAAAAAATCAGCAAGGCTCCATGGTCAAGCGGTTAAGACACCGCCCTTTCACGGCGGTAACAGGGGTTCAAATCCCCTTGGAGTCATTCATATGGTGCCATAGCCAAGTGGTAAGGCAAAGGTCTGCAACACCTCTATCCCCGGTTCAAATCCGGGTGGCACCTCTTAAAAGGGTATCGCGTAAGCGGTATCCTTTTTTCGTTATTCATACGCTTATGTGAACAGGAGTACAACGATACCAAACATAATGACATTGGGAGCACGAGTATGAAAAAGAGCCGCTGCCATACGGTAGATATAAACTGTATGGCTCCGGCTCTTTTTCCCGCTTAAATCCGTCCAAGTGCAGGAGTCCAGTATTTTTGATTAAAGAGATCTGTAAACCGGTAAGAAACAAGAGAATGATCGTTTTCTATAGTAGTGTCGCTGATAACCAGGTCTCCCTCGACTGTAAGTGTTTTTCCAAGTGGATGGGCTGCTTCAAAAGTCTGGTCATACTTGTAATAGTCACAGAGGAAATCGATCTGGTCTCCCCGGTTGAGACTGTACATGGCTTTGGCTATGGCGTCTGTTTCACCGTCAACATAATCAAATCGGGCGCCGACGACATATCCGTTTTCGTTCGTTTCATCGAAGACAAGAATCAGATTGCTCCGCACACCGTTCAACAGACAGGGAACACGGCCGATGATCGTGTAGGAATCATCTTCATAACTTGAACTGATATAGTAGTAAGCGACGGGCTGCCCGTTAATTGAGATCCAGGTGCGCTCGTTATCTACGACAAGATCGCCGTCACTGTTAAAATCATAAATATTATCCAGACCAAGATCTATATATCCTTCTCCGTCATCGTAGAAGATATTCATCTCAAGCTCCTGGATAAGGTCCCATTGATTTTCGGCAAGGTGCAGTGTATTGTGGTCGATACCCGTAGTCCAGACAAGCTGGCTGGGATCAAAAATATTTCCTTCCAGTGAGGAAGCTATATCATTTTCAGACAGTCCGCTTTCGGAGAGGAAGCGCGCGTTTTCATCTGAAAGACCGATACTTTCAAGAGACCGTCCAAACAGAAGAGAACTGATCAGTTCAGTCATGGCGCTTGATGTGGAGCTGCCATATAAACTGCCGTAGGAGCTTCCGTAAGATGTGGAGCTGCTTGCGCCGGTAAGAATATCAAAGGGAGAATAACTGCCGCCTGTGACAGTCTGACCGGATGCCTGGATCGTTGCAAGTTTGCGCAGACAGTCTGTATAATCTGCATCGAGACCAAGATCCTGATAAGTAGCGACCATGGTATCTACAGACGATAATTTTTCTTTGGGCCAGTAGATGCTGAGACCATAGGAATCTGTCATATCATGGCTTGTCCGGTTGTATTTTACAGAAGAAAGTACAGCATCGATCATACCTGACCCGATGGAGGAACCGGTTGTCTTTTCCAGCTGTCTGGCAAGACTTACTACGTCCACCTGATCGATCCTGGATGTTCTTGCAAATTCTCTGGAACTTCCACGTGCAGTAGCGATCGCTTTATATTGTTTGTTTTCAATCAGTTTAATTGTATCCTGGGCAAAACCGGAAAATTCTTCAGGAAGTGTACTTTCAAGTTCTGCAAGGTCGACAAGAGAAAGCGTAGTGGACTGTCCTCTTGCCTGTTTAGCGCTGACATTGATAAAATCATCGATGATCATCTGCCCGAGCTCTGTTGTCGGCATGGAAGTATCCTTGGAAAGCTCGGTCAGCCAGTTGGTATAATACCATCCGGTACCCGGCTCTGTTTCTTCAGAAGCCAGCATATAATCGGCAAATTCTGAAACGGAAAGAGCATTTTCGAGGGTTGCCATCAGGCATGCGTCAAACCCGATAAAATCAAATTTGACATTGGCATTTTCAAGAGCGGAATGGATCTCTGTCAGGTCCATCGACCCGCTGCGGGCATGCTTTTCATCATATCCGTAGCCGGTAATAGAACCACCGCCGTGATCCCAGAAAATGAGCTCATTTCTGTTGGCCGGGAAATTTCTGGCACAATACTGGATAAACTTAGAAAGATTATCCGGATCTGTCATCGAGGAGTACCCGTCGTTGGAGACCAGACATTTGAGTCCCTTGCTGGTCACCTGGTATATCTGATTATAATCTGAGCTGACAATATTGTTCTGCCATCTGCTGCAGCCACCGGTATAGACAATGACATTGACATGATCCGAAATGGATGCTTTGTTCATTTCAGAAAGATCAGCTGTTGCCATGGCACTGCGGGACTCCAGATCGGTACCGCACATATAAACCATAATGGTAACGGTATCTCTGCCGTTTCCCTTAAGAGAGGTATATTTTGGCCGGATCCCATCGGAAGTGGAGGTATTCAGATGTCCATTATTATTATCGGCGCTCCATCCGGAATAGGTGCCGGAGGCTGCTGTATTTCCGCCGGAGCCGCCAAGCATGGACAGAAGGGAAGACAGTGCATCGGAACCGGAACTGCCGGAGGGATTGGAGCTGTAGTGGCCGGAAGCTGTCTGGGAGACACTGGATGAACCGGAAGAAGAGCTTCCGGAGGAGTTACTGGCTGAACCAGAATAATAGGAGGAAGTTCCAGTACCCGAACTTCCGGCTGACTGACCGGAAGAGGAACTTCCGCCTCCGCCGCTTAGATACGTGCCAAGTCCGCCGCCACCGCCAAGCAGAACGATCAGAAGGATAATGATCAGCTTCAGAGGACTTCCGCCTCCGGAACCGCCGTTCCTGCCGCCGCTTAATGTAGTCCGTCCGCCTGAGCTGCCTGTCCGGTCCGCATAACCATCTGCGCTTCCGACAGGTCCTCCCGATACAGTTTCATTTCTTTTGTGTACGCCTGCACCCGGACCGGTTACGTTTTTCTTTCTTCCCTGTGGTCTGTTCACTGGCATAAGAACCTCCTTAATTGAAATGATGAAAAGTTGACTGGTTCTGGTAACTATTTTGTTTTATGCGTTGTATTTACGCATCTTCTTCCGGAGTCAGCGTAAGTTCAAGAGAAGTATCGCCAAAGAATGTGTTGGCGTTGTAAACATATAATAATTCATCGACCTCTTCCGCGGCGATCAGCTGTTCCAGGTTTCCATAATAGTATCTGGGGTCAATAACGATCACCGTTTTGTAATGAGGAGCGATAAAAGGAATCAGGCAGTTTGCATAAGAATCTTTAATAATCATCAGGGTCCCGCCTACTGCCGAGGGGGTTGAGATTTTTACCTGCGCATGATTTCCGTCAAGAAACATCGCATATTTATCTCTGGTCGACAGGCGGTCAGTGGCATAGTAACTGCCGGATTTTTTCTGTTCCGTAATATAATTCACGACAAATTCCGGGGCTTCCCCTTTGGGAAGGAAGACATAAATGTCCTCTTTTTCTCCGGACCGGAAACCGCTTTTTGCTGACAAAGTACCCTGGAAGGAATGCGTCACAGGAAGTTTCTCATAGGATAGAAGAGAGGTATCCAGCGTCATGGGATCGGCCATGGCAAGATAAGCATAATAAGCAGCCTGTGTCGTCCAGTGATGGTCTGTTTTGTAAAAAAGCTGCTGATCCGTGTGGTTTCGGAGGGTGTCTCTGAGATCAATAAACACGATTCCGGCACCCATCAGCGTGTTTTTAACACTGGTAAGATACGGATCCTGATCGTCAGTCGGAGCGGCTGCAGGCAGGTTGTATGACAAAATGTTGACAGCATTTGGCGCTATGACCGCATACTGATGAAGCTCCGGATGACGGGAGGCAAAACCTGTCATGGCGTTCAAGGTGGCATTCAGATGGGATTCGGGAGGATTTGTAAAGGATTCTATCAGGTATCCTTTTTTTCCAAGATAAACGCCGTTGTTTTCCACTTTTAAAAGCAGACGGTCAAAGCCCGCCTTTAAAGTAACCCAGAAATCTCTAAGGAAGAACTGGTCATTTGCATAAGTCTCGAACTGAGACGCCGTCCGGCCGGAGGAGATCTGGGATATGCTTATTTCCGGAAAAGAGGCAAGTACACGGTTCTCATTTTCTGAGAATCCTTTATCCGGAATAAGAATATTCAGAAGTAGGACGACCGGCAGCACGATCAAAAAAAACATGCCGAGTTTACGAAAAAATGGTTTAAAACTTTTTCTTGCCATAATAAGAAGTGATTACTCCCTTCATAAACAAAACCTTTTTACAAGATCAGAACTGCTGATACAGGAATGGGGAATAGGAATTATATACCAGGCTCGCAGTACAAAGGCAAAGAAGGATGATATCTAAAACAACAGCGATGAGAGGCGTGTTTTTCATAAGCCTTTTAAACCGGTTCTGCAGGCCGGGACCGCAGGTGAGAAAACTGATCACAAACAAAACGACCGCCGTTTTAAAATAATAAAGCGTTGTTGAGTTCACGAATCCCCTGGCTCCCGGGCCGAACATGGCACCGAAATACCGTAGGATCGCCGGGAATGATGTCTGGCTGAAGAATACCCATCCGATCATAACAAGAAGGAAGGTATAAATGCGTCTGCATATTTCCGGAATGGTATCAAGAAAATTCGCAAGCAGGAATTTTTCAATCAGCAGAATGATTCCGTAATAGACACCCCAGAGAACAAAGTTCCAGCTCGCTCCGTGCCACAGACCTGTGAGTGCCCAGACGATCAGAATATTGCGGATATGTTTGGGCGTGGATACACGGTTGCCGCCAAGCGGTATATAAATATAATCCCGGAACCAGCTTCCGAGAGAGATATGCCATCTTCTCCAGAATTCGGTTATACTGCCGGAAATATAAGGATAATCAAAGTTCTTCTGAAAATCGAACCCGAGCATCTTGCCCAGGCCGATGGCCATGTCTGAATAGCCGCTGAAATCAAAATAGATCTTGAAGGTATAGGCCAGAATACCGATCCAGGCTGTCAGAACCGGAATCTGGCCGGCAGACTGGAAGATAGGCTCGTAAATACCTGCCAGATTGTCAGAAATAAGCACTTTTTTGGTAAGGCCTTTGATAAAATATTCAGCTCCGATCCCCAGCCTCGGGATGGAGATCTGCCGTTCGTAGAGCTGGTCCTCGATCTCGCCGTACCGGACGATCGGCCCAGCCGTCATGTGGGGGAACATGGTACTGTACACGCCATAGATCAGGAAACTCCGCTGCGAGTAGATCCTTGCAGTATATACATCAAAAATATAAGAGAGGTTTTTAAACGTATAGAAAGAAATACCGATCGGAAGATCAAGCTCCGGATGCGCAATGGAAACACCGGTCAGGCTGCTGATATTGTCCAGAAGAAACCCGTAGTACTTAAAAAAGCACAGGATCAGCAGATTGATGATGACGGCGAATATAAGCCGGCCCTTCCGGGAGGGTTCTGTTTCGGCGTCATCGATATCCATCCCCATGTAATAATTGAATCCCGCCGAGAAAACCATGAGGACAAGATAAATCGGGTTCCCCCACGCGTAAAAGACCAGGCTGCCTGCGATGAGAATAATATCTTTGGCAGTTTTTCCCGGAATAAAAAAGTAAAGCAGAAGGAACACCGGAAGAAAACAGTAAATAAAAAATATGTTGCTGAAGACCATAACGATTAATCTCCTTGCATCCTAAATTAGAGAGATGAAAGCATCATGCCAGGCCGCAGCATCCGGCCCGCAGATATAGCAGACATAGTTGCCCTTGGATTCAACAAACGCGTCCCCCAGAAGCGCCATCTGGTCAGTTCCGTAAGATCCGAATACATTTTCCTGACTTGCTTTGTGATCCTCGGCGGCTCTTAAGAAATCGGAAGCCTGGTTCCTGCTGCGGGCTCTAACGATCAATATCTCATTCACCGACATGGGTGAGACATCCTTGTAGAAAAGGTATCCGTCGGTACTTTCTTCTTCGATGGAAAAATAGCGGGACAGATCCCTGCGCTCCCTCTTTTTAAGGGATGTGATGGATGTGTGGGAAGTCATGTAAGACTCAATGGTCACCATGGATACGTCTTTTGTATAGTCTGACAGGTACAGAGCACCAAGATAGAGAAACAAAAAGACGGTCATTAAAATTTTAATAATTAAATTTGTTCTGATCTTCATGAATTACAGTCCTGCCATTTCTGCCATGTAGGTAAGCCACATGGGATAATAACTTGCAATAACATGCTGGCCGTCCGGTTCGTACATATCCGGGTTGGCCTCTACAATGAATGCTTCGTCCAGCGGGGTACATCCCATCTCCTGACAGAGCGATAAAAGCGCCTCATTATATTGGGGATAATACTGAAGAGCCGGCGTAGCTGCGATGGCGCCCTCGGTAAGAGGCAGGATCAGGTTGATATAGATGGGGACTCCCGGAAGGGAATCCTTAAGCTTCTGAAGCTGTGTTCTGTAGCCGCTGATAAACCCATCTACGTTATCCAGATAGGATTCCAGATCGTTGGATCCAAAGGAGAGAAAGACGACTCTCGGATTCGTGCTGATCGCAGTGGCAAACTGATCATTTGCGTTAGCGACAGAAAGACCTCTTTTACTGATCACGACATCCTGATCCAGATATCCGTATTCCCAGATGGATTCTGTGATAGAGTCGCCGATGATCGCGGTCTGTGCAAATTTCTGGCGGATCTCTACATTGCCGAGCAGCTGCCCGGCCAGAATGTTTGCCTTGATCTCATCCTCTGAGATATTCACCTGTGCCTCGGGCAAAGAGACGATCTCGGCAGCGCCGATGGATGAAACATCTTTCTGTTCCATGGCTTTCAGACGGGCTACTGTCTGCTGGACCATGGGGTCTTCTTTTCCGGGTTTCAGAAAGATAAACCCTAAAAGTCCTGCAATCAGAAGAACAATGACAAGCAGAACTGCCGGAATATATTTCCCGTATGTACGCCTTTTTTTTCTTTGAACCAAAATAAAATCCTTCCTTCCAATACCCATTTTCTTATGTGGACATACTTTTTTTATTATAAATAGGAAGACATAAAACTGCAAGGGAAAAGACAAAACATCCCCAATTTTTTATGGACGAAACCATGTAAAAGGCGTATACTATTGAAAAAAGGAGGACTGATCATGGGAACTAAAATTGCGCGGATTTTGAAAAGTGAAATGACAACGTCTGTTTTCTATATTGCTCTGGGTCTTTGCCTGACGGCTGCTCCTGTCCAGACGGTAAATCTCATCTGTAAAGTGATCTTCGGGCTTGTGCTGATCGGTTCCGGCGGGTATCAGCTGTATACTTTTCTTAAGGGAAAAGAAGACGCAACGATCATCGATATGTTTTCCGGCGTGATCGTGCTGGTATTCGGAGTATTTCTGTTCTTTAATCCTCAGATCGTAGTGCGTCTTCTTCCCATGCTGATCGGAGCGTTGATCCTGGTAGACAGTATCTGGCTCTTCCGGACAGGATTTCAGCTGAAAAATCAGGAAAGCAATCTGTGGACAGCTTATGTTGCAGGTGCGGCAGTCGGGATCATTCTGGCAGCTATCATTATCCTGAATCCCTTCGCGAAGGTTCGGACGACCATTCTTTTCTCAGGAATCGTTCTT
>CACZPF010000495.1 GCA_902782975.1 uncultured Lachnospiraceae bacterium | reverse complement strand
AGCAGCAGGAATGGGAAAACGCCTCAAGGAACTGACCCAGAACAATACCAAGTGCATGGTCAAGGTAAATGGTGTTACACTTATTGACCGTATGCTCCACCAGATCGACAGACAGCATCTTTCACGCATCATCATCGTTGTCGGATATGAGGGACAGAAACTGATCGACTATATCGGCACGCTCGATATTCAGACTCCGATCGTATATATCAACAATCCAATTTATAACAAAACGAACAACATCTACTCTCTGGCGCTTGCCAAAGACTGGCTTGCAAAGGAAGACACGCTGCTGTTTGAGTCTGATCTGATATTTGAGGATGCTGTTCTTGATACACTGGTTACTGATCCGCGTGAAACGCTCGCTCTTGTGGACAAATACGAATCCTGGATGGATGGAACCTGTGTAAAGCTGGGGGAAGATGACAGTATTGAGGCATTTGTACCCGGTAAGAAATTCAAGTTTAATGAGATCAAAGATTACTATAAAACGGTCAATCTCTATAAGTTCAGCAAGCATTTTTCAGAAACCCATTATGTGCCTTTTCTTGAAGCGTATCAGTCAGCGCTTGGCCAGAATGAGTACTATGAACAGGTATTACGTGTGATAACCATGCTGGACGAACCTGAAATCAAGGCAAAAAGGCTGGATGGACAGAGGTGGTATGAAATTGACGATATTCAGGATCTGGATATTGCGGAATCCATCTTTACACCGGATGAGGATGAACGTGTCAGACTGCTCCAAGGGCGTTATGGCGGATACTGGCGTTATCCGAAACTGCTGGATTTCTGCTATCTGGTAAATCCGTATTTTCCGCCGGAGAGAATGAAGGACGAACTGAAGGCAAATTTTGACACTCTCCTTACAGAATATCCCTCCGGAATGCGCGTGAACAGTCTTTTAGCAGCAAAAAACTTCGGAGTTCGTCAGGAAAACATCCTGGTCGGAAACGGTGCAGCTGAACTGATCAAGAGCCTTATGGGATATCTGGATGGAAAAGTGGGATTTATCCGTCCGACATTTGACGAATATCCGAATCGTTATGAGAGGGACAATTCTGTGGACTTTACTCCGGATAATTGCGACTACTCCTATACGGCAGATGATGTGATGGGATACTTTGGCGATAAGGGTATACAGAACCTGGTCGTCATTAATCCTGATAACCCGAGCGGAAATTATATTCCTAAGGCAGATCTGCTCCGGCTGATCAGATGGAGTGCTGAGAAGGGCATTAAGCTGATAGTTGATGAATCCTTTGTCGATTTTGCCGAGGAAGAAGACAGTACGATCATTAAGCAAAATATTCTGAATGAAAATCCCCATCTTTTTGTTATGAAGAGCATTTCTAAATCCTATGGTGTTCCCGGACTTCGGCTTGGTGTTCTTGCGTCCGGTGACGACGAGACAATAGGCAAAATGAAGAAGGATGTGGCAATATGGAATATTAACTCCTTCGGTGAGTTTTATATGCAGATTGAAGAGAAATACAGGAAGGATTATGCTGAAGCATTAGTCAGGTTTCGTGAAGAACGATCACGATTCCAGCATGAACTGGCAAAGATTAAACGTGTCCGTGTAATTCCGTCACAGGCGAACTTTGTGATGGTCGAGTTGGAAGAAGGTATCAGTCCGAAAGATTTGCTGAAACGACTGCTTGTCAGGCACTATCTGCTGATCAAGGAATTAACTACAAAGACGAATGGCCGGAATTATCTGCGTCTGGCGGTAAGAGATACAAAAGAGAACGATATTTTGATACGGGCTATGAAGGCGGAGATCGAGGGATAAAATGAAAATAACGATTGTAGGCGGGGGCAATATTGGAACTCAGTTCGCTGTCCACTGTGCTGAAAAAGGACATGATATAATTATATACACTTCACAGCCGGACGTTTTCAGCAAGCATTTAAATATCGTAGATGAGGATGGGAAAACGACCCATGAAGGCGATATAGATTTTGCCACAAATGATCCGGAATTGGCTTTTCGCAATGCCGATCTCATTATAGTCACAATGCCGTCAACGATGATGAAGACCATTGCAGATGTAATATATGCTCATACAGAGAGCAGGAGTATGATAGGTGTTGTTCCCGGAAATGGTGGAAGTGAATGTGCATTTGCGAAGTGTATTGACAGAGGAAATGTCTTTTTTGGTATTGAAAGGGTTCCCGCAATCGCGAGATTGGTAAAAAAGGGGGAAACGGTTAAGTCGACAGGATATAGAGAGGAATTGCATGTGTCTGCTCTTCCGAAGAGACATGCCGAGAAATGTGCGGAAATAGTATCCGGTATTTTCGATATGCCGTGCAGAGTGATTCCTAATTTCTTAAATCTGACTATGACGCCCTCCAACCCGATACTTCACACTACAAGATTGAGGACTCTTTTTGAAGATTGGCATCCGGGTGTAACGTATGATTCTGTTCCGTTATTCTACGAGGAATGGGATGATGCATCATCAGAACTGTTGATTGCATGTGATGAAGAAGTGCAGGAGATTTGCCGAATTCTTCCCGAGTTTCAGCTGACAGATGTGAAGTCTCTTCGTGTACATTATGAGAGTCCGACAGTCGATGCCATGACGAAGAAGATATCATCGATCCAGGCATTTAAGGGATTGACTACGCCTACGGTTGAAATTGATGGCAAACTGATTCCGGACCTTCATTCCAGATATTTTACGGCAGACTTTTCCTATGGATTGACAATCATAAAACAGATTGCGGATTTAGCTGGCGTTAAAACACCCAATATTGATGCGACAATGAACTGGTATAAAGCGATAGCCATTGAAAAAGAGGAATTTCGGTATACAGATTTTGGAATCACGGATATGGACGCATTTAAGGCATTCTATCTCAGATAAGAAGCGGAAGAATAAGCTGAAAAAGCAGCAGAGAAACAGAGGTTGCCTATGTCATTGACCCGGTATGAATTTGAACTTCTTGCTTACATCGAGAAATATGGCGGGAAGGATT
>CACZPF010000494.1 GCA_902782975.1 uncultured Lachnospiraceae bacterium | reverse complement strand
TCTTCTATATGCGGATGTTTAGCGCAATCTTTGAACCGTGGTGTGTCTGCCTTCTCTCCAAACGGCAGATACCAAAGCTGGATACCATTATCAGCTTCATCACCTACGAAAAATCCTTTATATTTCAGGAATTTCGGATCAGCCAGGAAGGGCTTCTTCTTTGCAGCACATAAAATACAGATTCCCTTTTTTCCCTTTCCTTTACTGTCCTCAATACAGGCATCAAGCAGATCCGTAGAGTACCCATGTCCTTTGAAAGACCCGGACACCCACAGGCAGTCAATATACATATATCCATCCGCTTCTATCGGGATCCATGCGTTTTCCGACGGGATATATTCGATAAAACATTTGCCTCGCTCGACACTCTTTAGAAAAACAAGTCCTTCATCTAATCTGTCCGCAAGCCAGGCTTTCTTGGAAGATACCTGAACATCCCTGTTGTTGGAAATCGCACAGCAGATGTGTTCCTTCTCCAGATTATCCTTTGTTACCCTGATATATTCCATTTGGTGAATCTCCCTTCCTGCGCTGTCCTTTATATCAGATTCAGCACGAGTATCATATCAGATCAGACATGACAGCTATATGTCATGTTTATGATAAGAACTAACCTTTTTCTCGCAATGAAATAACTGCTGTAAGAATCAAAATGTTGTGTTTTTCCTTTCAGATTTATCCCTACACAGGTTAATTGTGAAACTCGCTGGTAAGATTGAATGATATAAATCTTCAAACATCTACAGATACTTTGGAACTTCTTAACTCGTCAAAAAATGCGCTGTTTGTCAAAAACACCTTGTTTAAACGATCCCTGATTTAGCAGAAGGCGGCTTACGCCGCCTTCTGCTAAATCAGGGTAATGGATCACAAACAAAGCTGCAGGATGAAGTCCTGTATTCTTTGTTCGTATTTCCTTACTCACCTTATGCCAGATTCTTTTTCAGAAATTCGTCTACAATATCGATCACTTCCGGTGTCCAGAATTCCGGGCCGCCATGATCTGCCCCCTTCAGAAAATAAAGGTCTACATCTTTTCCGCACTCTTTAAGACGATTGAACACTTTTACGCTGACTTTTGTATTGACTGTCCGGTCCTTTGTTCCGTGAAACATCAGAACCGGCGGGATTTCTGTCGAAACATCTATATTGCACTCTACCGACAGCTTTTTTCTGAGATCAGGCCGGTCTCTTAAGTCGACACCTCCCATGACCATTCCTTCCGGACTGTCCGGCTG
This sequence comes from uncultured Lachnospiraceae bacterium, assembly GCA_902782975.1. Taxonomy (GTDB): domain Bacteria; phylum Bacillota; class Clostridia; order Lachnospirales; family Lachnospiraceae; genus Blautia_A. Next base: position 2,233 of record CACZPF010000494.1, on the reverse strand, counting down.
CAGATAATTGACTGTCGAAGGGTAATTATCATCCCCCATTGCGCTGGAAGAGCCAAAATAGGAAATGACGGCTTTCACATCTGCCGATACGCCCGGATACTGGCTGCTCCTGGTATCTTCTGAATTGAGAAGCACAGCCCATAACGCAGTATGCCCGCCGGAGGAAGATCCGGATACGGCGATCCTCTGCGGATCTATCCCGAAACGCTCCGCATTCGCGCGAAGGAAGCGGATCGCGTTTCTTGCATCTTTTGCCTGGGCAGGGAAAGATGCAATACCGGAATGCCGGTATTCGACAATGGCCGTCACATATCCGCGCTCCGAGAGGCGGGCAAGCTGTGGAACATTTCCATAAACATACTGTTCCATCCAGGCAGAACCCTGCACGTACACCACACAGGGATAGGCAAATGCCTGCTTTTCGATCAACGGATCAAACGGACAGTTCCTGGAATTTGGTATCTGGATCTGCAGATGCAGAGTCGTTCCGTCGGCTGCGGCATATTCAATATCACTCAGATAAAATACTCCCGGCTCATCTCCGGTTGTATCGATCCATTTTGCCCCGGAGACCTCATCCGTAAACTCCGGAAATTCTTCATAAGTCCATTCTTTCAGTTCCATATTCTTTCCTCTCCTTTCACAATCAAATTCTGCCGTTTTTCCTTCCCCCTCTTTCAGAGACCGAATTCCTTTTTTAACGCCCTGGTCATTTCATCGACCGGGGCTTCCTTCCCCGTCCAGAGCCTGAAGTTCAGAGCAGCCTGATTGACAAGCATCCCGAGGCCGTTGATGGTTTTAAGGCCTCGTTTCCCGGCTTCCGAAAGGAACCTTGTATCCGGCCTGTTAAAGACAACATCACAGGCGGTCATGGACGAATTCAACGAATCGAAATCGATGTCGGGAATCTGATCGATATTTGGATAAAGCCCCAGATTTGTACATTGTACAAGAATGTCCGTCGAGCCTGGTATGGCAATTCCCGGGATCCAGGGCAGATATTCGGCTTCTGCTTTTGTCTTTGTATTGATAGACAATGAAAGGTCCGTTCCCCTCTTCTCAGAGCGATTTATAATGTTGATCTTTGCGGCTCCGGCAAGGGCAAGCTCTGTACCGACCGCCCTGGCTGCGCCGCCGGCGCCGAGAAGAGTGACCTCCTTGCCGGAAGGATCGACACCATTTTCTATGAGCGAGGTTAAAAAACCCTTTCCATCTGTATTTTCACCGATCAGCTTCCCGTCCTTACGGAAAACCGTGTTGACAGCTCCGATGATCCGGGCGGCTTCGGTCAGTTCATCAAGCAGAGGGATCACCGCAACTTTATGAGGAATGGTGAGATTAAACCCGCAGAATCCCATCGCACGTGCGCCGAGCACGGCCTTTTCAAGATCTTCAGATTTTACACGCACTGTCAGATACCGATAGTTAAGACCTAAGACGTCATATCCGGTTTCTTCGATCACGCCGGTCGGATTTTCATCAACAGGATCTCCAAAACAGGCAGTGAGTTCTGCCCTGTAACACTTTTCATTCATTTGACTGCCCTCCTGTTTTCCTGATCATGGAATCTGGTCATGGAATCTTTTCCTGTTCCAGTATAACACATTACCTTGGAAAATAATACGAGATTTTACCTGACTGCGTTTCGATGAAACGCCTCATCTTCATAACAAAAATCGGGTAAAATTCAGCAAAATAATGTTTTCCTTTTCATAGTAAGCGGATTATGATAAAGATGAAAGAAAAATCTTTTCACTCTGCCTTTATGGGGCAGTAAATGTACCGTGTAGAGAAAAAAGAAATGGAATGATGTTTTCCCCCATTACAAGGAGGTTACAGAAGATATGCAGAAACCAGAGCAATTGCTTTTACTCGATGCCGGGCGTGGTTATTTCCGCAATCATGGCGTAAATGTCATGGCCTTTGACGATATCTATCCGGAAGGGCATCAGTCCGGTGTAAGCATCCTGATGCACGGAAGGCGTATCGCAGCCTGCGGCGATGTACGCTTTGAGCCGACACCCGGCCAGTGGCAGCCCACTCCCCGACAGGTCAGCAGGACTGTAGATGAACAGAAAAATGCAATCATCACCAGACTGCACTATCCCGATGAAGATCATAACCTGCGTGGTGTGAATCCCATGATCTATCCGGATGCAGAGCTGTCCTGGACGGTGACCGTCCGGGGCGAAGGAGCATCCGTTATCGTTTCGGTAGACTTGGACGATCCATT
>CACZPF010000493.1 GCA_902782975.1 uncultured Lachnospiraceae bacterium | reverse complement strand
CAAGTTCTGCAACTTTCTGAATTTCTTCTCTTGCCATTTTAAATACCCTCCTAAAATTGATAATTTTGCACTCATATATCATAACAGGCTGTTTTTATTTCCTGCTAAGACCAGATTTATACACAGCAGAAACTGCTGTTCCAAAATTATAAAAACCTATATTTAGATTCTATATGTTCTATATGCGTATCGATTACTTTTTAACCGGTCCGATCAGGCCTTCTCTGTAGGCGCCGATATATTCCATACAATAATCATCCTGTCCGAGAAGCGCTTCCGTCGCATAGATCAGACCAAGAAGATCTCTGTTTGTCGGATCAAAAATACCGCAATCCAGGCCAGCCTTCATAGCGAGAACGGTGAAGCCCATGTTGACAAGCTTACGAACCGGCAGGTTGAAGGAAATATTGCTGATGGCAGCCGTAATGTGAATAGTCGGATACTGCTCACGGATCGTGCTGATTACTTCTTCTACCATTGCGATGCCGTCTTCAGAAGTACAGAGCATCTCGATAAGCGGATCGATATGGATACGGTTGGGAGCGATGCCGTACTCTTTTGCTTTGGCCATGATCTTGTCAAAAACACGGAGACGGTCAGCTGCTGTCTTGGGAATACCGGTATCATCGGAAAGAAGTGCTACAACCTCCCATTTCTTGTTTTCCGGCTGTGCAAGGATCGGGAAAATATCGTCGATCTTGTTGCCTTCACCAGATACTGAATTGATGAGGCCGGGCTGATTACAGAATTTGTAAGCTTCCTTAAGAACCGCGGTGCTGGGGCTGTCTACACAGATCGGCAAATCGGTAACTTCCTGAATACAATCAATCATCCATTTAAGAGTCTCAAGCTCACCCTCTTCTACAGATGCACAGCAGTCAATAAAGCCTACGCCTTCTTCTCCGATTGCTTCGGTCTGTGCAATTGCTCTCTGCTTGATAAATTCAGCATCTCTCTTTGCAATTGCCTCTGCTACGGATGGAATTGAACCATTGATTTTTTCGCCAATGATGATCATGAATAAATCCTCCTTAAATGAATCGTATTATAATCGTACTCATATTAAAAGTACGAACGATACCGGCAGACAAAGGGCCGCCGGCAGGTGACACTCTTATTAAAACATTTTGTGCCACCAAAGTCAAAGCATTCTGCATGAAAAACAAAAAAAATAATATCTAAGATAAAATTCTCCGGAAAGAAACAGATACATAAAATCCTGAAAAATCCGGATCCTTTCGAAGCCGTCAACTTCTTCGCCCAGGTATAAAACATTTTGTAGTAAAATGAATACCCGGTCATCTCTTCGACAGAATCGCATATCTTCACTACTTGTTTTATTTTAACAAATTTTTTTGCAATTTCCATCCCACAATGTATTCGTAATTTACGTCATGTTTCATACACTTTGTAGGATGATCAGATTTTCCCGATATCCTATTGCATCTTTCGTCGTAATGTGCTATACTGCATATAGTTTTAAAAACTATGTATGGAGGTTATTGTTATGACAGGAAAAGAATTGAACGAATACTTCAAAAATCATCTCGTACCTTCCAGACTATATAAAATCGGCGGCAAGCACAATAACAGAATCTGTATGGAAAAATCCGACAAAGGCTGGGAGGTTTTCTTCAGCGAAAGAAAAGACAAAGTCGGTCTTATGCATTTTGAGGACGAGTCCTCTGCCTGCGCCTCCATGAAGGATGAGATCCGTAAAATGATGGAGATCCTGTATGGCATCACATGGGCTCCCGAGCGGGCATAAATTGCATGACATGTTCTAAGAACCTTTTTTAAAAAAACCGGGCAAAGCCTAAACGCTTTGCCCGGTTTTTTTCCGTAATCATTTTCAACATAGATAAACCCTGTTTACTGGCCGAGAGGAATTTCAACCACTTCTGCCATTTTTGTCAGACATTCTTCGATCTGCGCGGATATCTCATCCGTCATCCGGACAGTAATCTCCTCATTCTTTTCTTCTGCCAGATTTTTATAAAAGCTCTCCTTAACAGAAGCCCCCACCGATTCCAGTCTTGACCGGAAAGAATTTTTAGGCACAAGGCGGCGGACAGTTTTCGGAATATCCATCTTTAAAAGTGCCTTTTCCATCTTTCCTTTTCCAAGAATAAGGATCAGCAAAGAAGCAAGTGCACCTGCCATGATCCCGACCGGCCCGCTTGAAATAAGAGCGATTCCGCTCCCGCCGCACAGAAGACCGATCAGAATAGAGATAACCGAATCGATCAGCCAGGTCAGTTCTTCCACCGCAAAAACATTTTTTGCATCAATATGAATATCCATGTCACTCAGCTTAAAATATGAATTCAGGCTTAATGCAGTATAGGGAACATGGTGTCTGACACAGATCGGCATAGTGTACTCTTCCAGCTCATCCGCAACCGGTTTCAGCCACCTGGCAACCATTTTGGATAAAAGCACCCTGGCATCCTCTGTTTTCAGATACCTGGTAATCTCCTCCTCCATCGCAGGATCCGTATCACACAGCCTGCGGATCTCTCCATTACGCCATCTGTCAAAAACCGGTATGGCGGCATTGGTAAGTACAGGCTCCAGCAAAGTATCCACAGCCATCCGGTAAAGCTCCGGAATGTGCTGCCGCACGACCTGCTCGACTATGCTGGAATTTTTCAGTTGTTCGATCTCTGCTCTGAACTCACGCAGTTCTTCATCAATGCGTCCACTGTAGGAAAGGCCTCTGGAAACAGCAAATTCCGGTTCAGCTCCCATGATCACCACAGCCTCCGGAAATACATCCTTGCACCACATACGTATGGCAGCAAGTTTGGAAACACCGCCTGTAAGGAATACCAGCTCCGGCTGCCTGTCAGGTATGGCAGAGCGTACTTCGAGAAGGCTGTCTGTAAAAACCTTTTTAAAAGAGCGTCCATTCAGGGACGGCGTCCCTTTCTCCTTCAGCTTTTCGGCCATATCCCGGTCCATGGAAAGTGTCAGCCGAAGGGGCCTGTCATAGTAGATCAGTACCGATTCCGTACAAGGATTGTCCTGCCAGTAATCCTCATCTGAAAAATATTTTTCCTTCAGCCGTCTCGCAGCAAATTCGCAGTAATTTTTCCAGGGTTCACTCTTTTCAAAAACAGCCTCGATGGCCTTCCGGTCTTTGGATGCATGAAGCGCTTCCAGAAGAAGCAGTTCATCCATGACACCGCCGCCAAGACGCACCTCTCCTGCCGTCTGCATCCTGGTTTCACGCCCGCTTAAGATATAGGCAAAATCTGTCGTGGAGGACCCGATATCCACCACCAGAACAGGTTTCGATAGAATATCATAACCGACCTGCAGATGCCTGGACTGACAGGCACTTACAAGAGCTGCCCTGGATTCCGATACAATGCGTACCGGAGGATAGCCGGCTTTTTCAAAAATGACTCTGTATTCTTCCCGGTCATTTTTGTCCCATCCTGCAGGACAGCCGATATAAAAGCAACAATCTTCCCCTTTTGTTAAAAGCCCTTCCGCATACAGTTCTCCGATCACGCCGGACGCGAAAGACCGTATATCCTTCCGGCTCTCAGGATCTGTCAGAAACCGGCTCTTAAACCGCAGCCTGCGTTTAACTGCGCCTCCTGCGTAGCACGCTTTTTCTCCGATCACAAGCTCTCCGGAAGAAAGATTGGCATAAGCTGTGACAAAGCTGCCCGCACCTGCGACTTCAAGGACCTCAGGATCCGTCTTTCCTTCTTTTTGTAAAACAGAAATCGCGCTTTCCGCGTCTCCCAGATCAAATCCGTAAAATTTTTCCATTACATTCCTCCCGCGGCCAGTCCTTTTTTAAGAACCTTTCCCTGAGAAACAAGAGCCGGCCGGATCGTGCCCTCGGCAAGAGATGGCATAATATCGAACAATTGCTGGTTATCCGGGGTCATATCAACCACTTCGATCCCTTTGTTATGCAGATAGTACTTTACATCAGAGATCCGCTCCAGTGCAAACTCTCCATCTTTGCTGTAAGAAGCTTCCAGAAGCCCCGAAAGCAGGTCGACCTCAGTCATGTTTATCGCAGCATCCTGAGGGATCATTTTCTGGTTCTTCTTTTCTGTATACTGCTCTTCTCTTTCATGATCCATGAGGTTT
>CACZPF010000492.1 GCA_902782975.1 uncultured Lachnospiraceae bacterium | reverse complement strand
TTTCCTGCATTGGACATGGTTCCCTGAACCATGATTGCTTTTGCCATCATTTTCTCCTTTCCAGACATTCCAGCACTTTTACCAGCTTTTGGTTCTCCTCATGATTTTTTACGGCAACACGGAAATATCCCCTGGAAAGTCCCGTGTAATTGCTGCAGTCCCGGATCAGTATGCCCTCTTTCAGGCATTCCTCAAAAAGATCCTCCCGGCTCTTAAAAAAGAGATAGTTGGCTTCCGAAGCAAAAAACCGGATCCCAAGTCTTAAGAATTCTTTCTTCAGATATGCCAGTTCTTCAAACACGATCCGCCTGCCCTCTTCTACATAACCTGTCTCCTTAAGTGCTGCGATCCCGGCCGCCTGTGCCGGCGAAGAGACATTCCATGGCTGTGTCATGCGCCCGATCTTTTCGATCAGGTCTTCCGAGGAACAAAGGCCGTATCCGAGTCTCACACCTGCCATCGCGTAACGCTTGGTAAAGGCTTTCAAAATAAAAAGGCCGGGATTATCCGGAAGCGATCCTTTTAAAGTATAGGCGTCCGGTTCTTTTACAAAATCCAGAAAACATTCATCAATAACCAGAAATGTCCCGGCTTCCCTGCATTTTTCAAGTATTTTAAGAAGCAGTTTCCTTTCTGTCAGAGCACCTGTGGGATTATTGGGATTACAGATAAACAGGATATCGACCCCGGGCTGAATTTTATCCAGAATTCCCTCACTAAGCCGGAAATCGTCCTCTTCTGACATTTCAAAAAAGTCCGGGCTGCATCCCGTACTTTCCAGTGCTTCCTGATATTCCGAAAAGGTCGGAGCCGGGAGAAGTGCCCTGCGGGGGGCAATCGCCCTCACCACGGAAAAGATCACTTCTGCCGCTCCGTTGCCGCAGACAACATAGGATGAGGGCACCTTTTCATATGCCGCGACCGCCTGACAAAGAGATGTACTGCCAGTCTGCGGATATTCGTGAAGCCTTGCTGCACTCCTGATCACTGCTTCCTGGACAGACACAGGTGTCCCCAGGGGATTGCAGTTAGAAGAAAAATCGATGCAGTTCCTGTACCGGTAGACATCGCCTCCGTGTTTATGTCTCATGCACCAAACCTCCGGAAAGTTATATTACTCTGACCCACCTCAAAAGACTCGGCAGGAAGGAAAGAAAGACAAACAGCGCTGCGCCGAGACCGGATGTCATAAACATCAGTTTGTTGGCTCTCGGGATATCTTCGATCTCCACCGGGCGGATCGGATCACCGATCGTCGGTTTTTTATGTCTTTTCCCGAAATACCATGCGTCTCCGGCCAGCTGGATATCCAGTGCTCCTGCCATGGCCGCCTCTGTCTGGGCAGAATTGGGACTGGCATGATTTCGCCGGTCTCTCTTGTAGATTTTCGCTGCATTTTTTGTATCCATTTTGACAAAAAAAGAAGCTGCCACCATCAGGTATCCTGCGATCCTGGATGGAATAAAATTAGCCAGGTCATCCAGTTTTGCCGCCGCACGCCCGAAATACAGGTATTTTTCATTCTTATAACCGAGCATGGAATCCATGGTGTTGATGCCCTTATATAAAAACATAAGAGGGACACCCCCGATGGCCATATAGAACATGGGCGCTATGATGCCGTCCGATGTATTTTCGGCTATGGTTTCCACCGCTGCCTTGGTGACTCCGATCTCGGACAGATTTTCAGTATCTCGTCCAACGATCATGGAAACTGCTTTTCTGGCCTCATCAAGGGTGCCATTTACAAGACGGTCGAAAACCTTCATACTTTCTGTCTCAAGAGACCTGGCCGCAAGCAGCTGGCCGCACCAGAAGCTTTCCAGCATCACGGCAGCGATCGGCATATGCCTGAACAGGATCTTAAGAATAAAAAATGGTACTGCAAACGTGATCAGGCATACCAGCGCCACTTCCAGGAATCCTCCCGCAAGCTGGCCTGCCGCATTATCCGGAAATATCCTCCGTATTCTTTTTTCCAGAAAAGAAATCAGCTTTCCGATCAGAACCACCGGGTGAACCAGCCAGGCCGGATCACCGAAGCCCATATCCAGAAGATATCCAAAAAGCAGTGCCAGAAATGAAAACGTCAACATTACCATCCGTTCCTTTCATGATAATAAACCACAATATCTCTCACAGGCACTTAAAAATGCCTTGGGAAGTGCCGGCGCTCCGTAGTAATATAGATGAGGGAACCCTGCCATCAGGGTACCCGATGCGTGAATGCAGTCCCATCCCCTGGCCGACTCCGGCTTGGCGGCATGGAACATGCTGCCGCAGGACTCCGAATCAAAATAATGGAATTCATGGGCAGGCATTCTGTCAACATCCGCTGAACAGAAAGGTCCTTCCTGCCCCTTTCTGTTCAGCACAATATATCCGAACCGGGACAGTCTGGCAGTACGAAATGCTTTTCCTTTTATAATACCACAGGTCTTATAAAAGGTCCCGTCCATATCTTCCATCTCCTCATGAAGATACATAAATCCGCCGCATTCTGCCATACAGGGCATCCCCTGGCGGATCGCTCCTGCAATTTCCTCCTTCATGCGGATATTTCCGGCAAGCTTTTCTGCATATAATTCCGGATAGCCGCCGTACAAAATAAGTCCCTGCAGATCATCCGGAAGATGCTCATCATGAAGTGGCGAAAAGAAAACAGGCTCCGCCCCCATCTTCTTAAGAAGGCTGATGTTATCGGCATAATAGAAGCAGAAAGCCTCGTCCGAGGCGATTCCTATCCGTACCGGCTTTTCTGTATGAAAGCCGAAATCCGGATCAATGGATTCCAGATTCTGCGGAACCGTCAGCGGCGGAGCACTTTGCGCTATTGACAGGATCGTATCTATCTCAACACTTTTCTCCAGAACTTCTGCCAGCTTATTCAGCCGGCTTCTGAGATCCTCGATCTCATGAGGAAGCACAAGTCCCAGATGACGGCTCTCAATGACACAGTCCTCTACTTTCGGCACATAGCCGCAGACCTGAAGACCTGTCTCTTTCTCGACCAGATCTTTCATTCTCGGATAAAGCATGGGGGACATCTGATTAAAAATGACGCCGCGGATCCGGCTGTCCGCCCGGTACTCTGCAAACCCCTTTATATAAGCACACAAGGAGACACTCATACCCCGGCTGTTCACGATCAGGATAGAAGGTGTTTCCGTGACTCTGGCCAGATCATAGGCGCTGGCTCTGGTGGTGGTCCCTCCGACGCCGTCATAGTATCCCATGACTCCCTCCATGACGGCCACGTCAACAGGCATCTCCTGCCCTTGCGGACCATTTGCCAGAAGGTACCGGGTGATCTCCTCTCCTGTAAAAAATGTATCCAGATTCCTGGAGGGGGTTCCGATCACACGGGTATGAAACATAGGGTCGATATAATCCGGGCCGCACTTAAAGGAAGCCGGCCGGATCCCCCTTTTCACCAGAGCCATCAGAACGCCGCAGGTAATCAGCGTCTTTCCGCTGCCGCTGGCCCCGGCTGTGAGCATGAAACGGGGTAAGTTAATTGTTCTGTTCATAGGTCGTCCTCTGACAGGTAATAATATAAATCGGATTTTCACCCATCATCATATGATACGAGGCTACAGATTTTGACCTCGCTGCAGATATACATACAATATCCACATCCTGAAAATCTATCTTTTTCACGATGGAGAGCGCCTCCGAAACAGTCTCCAGTGTAATACAGTTGATCACGATCCGGACATCCGGATTTCTGGCAAGCAGCATCTCGATGATGGCATCGAGGTTTCCTGAAGAACCACCGATAAATGCGTGGGTCGGTGCCGGCAGGCCGGCCATGGCGTCCGGTGCCGTCCCGGCAATAATTTCCAGATTATCCGCCGCAAAATGCACTTTATTCTGCCGGATCAGTTCCAGGGCATCTTCCTTCTTCTCGATCGCATAGACCTTCCCCTGGGAAGCTCTGAGAGCCATTTCGATGGACACAGAGCCGGTCCCGGCACCCACATCATAACAGACGGAATCTTCCCTGAGCATAAGTTTTGAAAGAGATACGGTCCGGATCTCTTCCTTTGTCATGGGCGCCCTGCCTCTTAAAAAAGCCTCATCCGGCAGTCCATGGGTCGCAGGATAAGATTCCGGCGAAGGATTGACAGCACAGACCACTGAAAGAGGATCTCCCTCATAATCTGTAAGGTCTGCTGCTCTTTTCGAAAAAACCACTTCATTATTGTACGAAAGATTCTCGCCCACATAAAGAAGAACATCTCCCATGCCGTAGGCTGTAAGCTTCCGCGAAAGGACCTTCACTCCGTCCCCGGTTCCCAGAATCGAAAAAACCTTGTGATGAAAACGGATCAGAGAGATCAGATTACAATATCTGCCATGGCTGCTCACGATCTTTGCGTCATCCCAGGAAAGCCGGATCTTAGCCATAAAATAAACCACCGAAGAGATCCCGCAGATCAGACGTGTATCCTCGCCCAGGATATTCAGCAGGTTTCTTGCGCCGCTGTAAAACCCGACATCGCCCGAAAGGGCAACGACCACATTCTGGTATTCCGGATGATCCTTTATATAGGATGCGATAACATCCGCCCGATATTCATAAAGCACCTGATGATGCGGCATTCTGACAGAATCCGCCATTCTCCTGGCGCCGATCAGAAGATCAGCCTCTTTCAGGGCTTCTCTGCCCTCTATTGTCAGGGTCTTTTCATCTCCCATCCCAATACCGAGAAGGGTAACATGAGGCTTGACGGCAAAGCCAAACCTTCTGCCAAGTTCCTTTCTGGCGTCCGGAAGGGAAACCCCTTCTTCCTTCAGCGGACGTCCGATTATGACCGGAACCACTCCGCAGTGGAAGGCTGCATCAACTTTTTCCTGGAAACCGCCGCTTTTCCCAGTATCCTTTGTCACCAGATACCTGCAGTCAAACTGTTTCAGCATCGCCTCATTCAGTTCCTGGGAAAAGGGGCCCTGCATCCCGATCAGATGCTTCCCGACAAATCCCAGATCCGTACACTGCAGCAGCACCTCCGGAAGAGAGAGCACGCGGGCAAAAAGCCTTTCTTTATAATCCGGTAAAGCCGTATATGCCTTCAGCTCCTTGCTGCCCGTGGTCAGCAGGACGTTTCCCTCTGTCTGAGATAAAAACCGGACAGCTTCTTCCGTACTCTCTACATAAACCGCATCCTCTGCTCTGCGGCCTTCTTCCCGCAGGATCCGGTAATAGGGAATGCCGGTGCTGCTGCATGCCTGCTTTACGGACTCCGTCACTACAGCGGCGTATGGATGGGTAGCATCGATCACAAGAGAGGGGGACAGCTCCCTAAACAGCTGCTCCATGGCCGGCTCCGTGAGCCTGCCGTGGGCAATTTCAAGACAGGGTCCCGGAGCCAGCGATCTCGTTCCGTACTCTGTCGCCACAGATACATAGGTACTGACCCCGTGTTCACTAAGAAAGCGGCTGATCTCATATCCTTCTGTGGTCCCGGCAAAAACAATTACCTGAAACATATCAGACACCCTTATATCCTCTTGGTGTAACCATATGATCTCCGATCTTCCTGGTTTGCGAATTGCCTACAAAAACAGTCGTAAACATATCGACCTCGGTATCTCTCAGTTCTTTTAACGACATGATGCGGCAGGATTCTCCCTCACGGGCGATCTGTCCTACGATGCCGCAGACTGTATCCGGAGACTTATACTGCATCATCAGATCACAGGCCTTCATCAGATAATCTTTCCTTTTATGACTGGACGGATTGTACAGGCAGATAGCGAAATCCGCTTCGGAAGCCTTTAAAAGCCGTGTCTCGATTTTTTCCCATGGAGTAAGAAGATCACTCAGGCTGATCAGACAGAAGTCATGGATCAGGGGTGCCCCCAGAACAGCAGCTCCGCCCAGGGCAGCAGTAACACCCGGAATGATCTCCAGTTCTGTTTCCGGATAGTCCACACCTACCTCATACATGAGGCCTGCCATTCCGTAAACGCCTGCATCGCCGCTGCAGATCATCGATACGACCTTGCCTTTACGTGCTTCTTCAAAAGCGAGAATACAGCGTTCCACTTCTTTTTTCATGGGCGTAGTCAGAAATTCCTTGCCCGCAAAATGATCCTTTACAAGATCCACATAAACTGTATAACCGACAATAATATCACTTTCCTCCAGAGCCCGGACAGCTCTTCCCGTCATCATTTCATAAGCTCCGGGTCCGATACCGACAACATATATCTTACTCAAATCAAAACCTCCGGTTAAAATCTGATCTCATAACTTCTAAGTGCCGCCGCACAGGTCATGCCGTCTCCGGACTGCTTTTTCAGGATCAGGCGGCCTCCGCCGGAGGCAAGAACTGCACTGCGCTCGCACACATTATCTACTCCCGTAATTCCTTTTACAAAACCCGAGGAAGAAAAGTCCCCCTCCACCTTCTGAAGCTCTTCCGCTGAAAAGGTGAAAAAAGGAACAGTCCATTCTTCCGCCAGAGAAAGGATCCCCTGTTCTTCTTTTTTCAGGTCGATGCTGGCAAAAGATGCCACCGCTTCCCGGTAAATGCCGAGATCCTCCAGAGCCGCCTCCGCCATCACTCTGAGCTTATCCGAAGATGTCCCTTTTCTGCACCCGATACCCAGTACGACAGCAGGGGGGACCACATGCACTGTCTCTTTAAAGGGGCAGAAGTCCTTTCTGACAGTCACCGCGATCCCGATCTCAGGAACCCGGTCCAAATCAACTGCCTTTATGAAGACATCCGGATCCGTCCCGGAAGGAGCCTCCGACATCATAAGACCCGGAGGAAGATCTCCTCTCACAGGAAAATCGCTGCAGAATCCGACCGTCTTTCCGGCCAGGATCGCTGCAGAAACGTCCTTCGCTGCCCTCATATGAAAGATGGCACATTCATTAAATCTGGCAAACACATCCACGGCAAAACGATGATGAAGATCTGTGGCTGTCGTGATCACGGGAACTGCGTTCAGAATGCCGGCCGCTTCTTTTGCCAGGGCATTAGCCCCTCCAAGATGACCCGAAAGAAGCGATATAACATAGCCTCCGCACTCATCGATCACCAGAACAGCCGGATCCTTCTTTTTGCTGACTATACACGGCGCAATGCTCCTGACTGCAATTCCACAGGCGCCGATAAAGATCAGCCCTTCACAGTCCGGAAAATGACGCTTTGTCCATTCTCCAGCCGTCTCGGTTATGGAATCGGGAATATACCGGCTTTTCCTGTCCAGAAACACCTGATGGCCATATTTCTCCAGACCCTCGGACAGCCTTTCTCCCGTTGCCAGGCCGGTCAGGCTGAAACATATTAATCCTATTCTCATCTTTTTCTCTTTTAAGGATCCTTCATCCATCCTTATTTACTGGCTTTTCTGAATTCTGTTGTAAAACCCGGGTCATATAATCTGGAACGGTCGTACTTTCCGGCCCTGACCACGTCTCCGATGATCATGAGGGCGGTCTTGGTTATATTATGATCCTTTGCCGTCCGGGCAAGAGTTCCTACGGTACAGATAAAGGATTGTTCATCCTCCCAGGTTGCCTTATATACGATTGCGGCAGGGGTATCTGCCTCATATCCCCCTTCGATCAGACGACGGCTCAGCTCTTCCAGCATGCCGGTGGACAAAAACACCACCATTGTCGCATGGTGCGCGGCAAAGGACTGAATACTTTCCCTTTCGGGAACCGGTGTTCTTCCTTCCATCCGGGTTATGATCACGCTCTGTGAAACATCCGGCAGGGTATATTCAAGATTAAGGGCACTTGCAGCACCGCAGAACGCACTGACACCGGGGGTATAATCATAAGGAATATTTTTCTCGTCAAGGACATCCATCTGCTCCCTGATCGCCCCGTAGATACATGGATCCCCGGTATGCAGACGGACCGTGTTCTTTCCCTCTGCCTCCGATTTTTCCATCACGGAAAGGACTTCTTCCAGCGTCATTTTCGCACTGTTATAAATGGTACATACATCCTTCGTATACTCTAACAGTTTCGGGTTTACAAGAGACCCCGCATAAATAACCACATCCGCTTCTTCCAGCAGGTTTTTGCCGCGGATCGTGATAAGGTCCGGTGCACCGCTCCCTGCTCCAACAAAATGAATCATATTTTCCCCTTTCATGGCGTATTTACTTAGGTAATTTCTGTGTCAATAATGACTTTCATCACACCTTCCGCAGTCGGCTGCTTCTACCCGCACGATCAGCTGCTTTCAATTCCGCAGTCGGCTTCTTCCATCTACGTGCTCAGCGGCTTTCATTTACCGGCCTGCCCAGTTTTTCCAGGAGTCTGGCTGCATCTGGTGTGCTTCCGAGATACCCGTACTCATTGGAAAAAACCACAGCGCCCAGAAGAATCTGTTCATAAGATCTGTGGTTCAGATAAAACTGGATCTTCTCCAGCATGACCTGCATGGCAGGTTTTAGAATTCCGTTTTTTTCAAGCACTGCCAGTGCATCATCCGTTGTACTGCAGTCCAGGATCTGTTCTGCACAGGAAAGATCTCCCCCGCTCCGGATCGCACAGGCTGACAGGACCTCCATTCTTGCGTCCGCATTGTGAGAATGGGTATTCATAATGCCTGCCGCCACTTTTACAAACTTTCCGATATGAGAGATAAAAAGGATGCCTTTCACACCCAGCTCCACCCCCATATCGATCGTTTCACCTACATAGTTGCTGCATTTAATATTCTTTTCGAAGGGAAGGTCCATATGTTCCCGAAGATAATCCGCGCCGTAATTTCCGGGAGTCACGATCAGATATTCTTCTCCTTCTGCCACATGTTGTTTCATTTCCACGTGGATGCTCTCGATCAGTGCCTTTTCACTCATGGGTTCTACAATACCCGAAGTTCCCAGGATCGAGATCCCTCCGACGATTCCCAGTCTTGGATTGAAGGTTTTCAGTGCGATCTCCTCTCCTTTCGGAACCGAGATCACAACATCCAGGCCGCCTTCATAGTCATATCTGACTGCCGTTTCTTCTACTTCTTTTAAGATCATTGCCCGGGGCACCGGATTGATAGCTGCCGCTCCCACCGGAGAAGACAGCCCGGTCCTGGTGATCCGGCCAACACCGGTTCCGCCATCCAGATGAATGCCGGCCGAACTGCTCTTCCTTACCAGAGCCTTGACAAGAAGGCCGTTGGTCGTGTCCGGATCATCCCCGGCATCTTTTATTACACCACAGGAAACAAAGGATTCTCCCATCTCCACCTCTGATAAAAGAAGGTGCAGCAGAATTCCCTTTGGAGTCATCAGTTCTACCTCTGACAACCGTTTTCCTCCCAGCAGCATTTCTGCTGCTCCTTTTGCAGCTGCCGCCGCACAGGAGCCGGTGGTATAACCAAACCGCATTTTCTTTTGTCCTTTTATGACATAATATTCTTCCAGTCCGGTTTTATGTTCCATAAAAGACACGCTCCTTTCTGCATCGACATCGGCTTTATTATATCGATTAAACATATAAAAGTCAATTTAATCTGTTTCCGGACGCCGCCCGGCGTTACGGCTGTTCACAGGCCTGTCAGGATAAAATGCGCATAAAAAGAGCATGAGAAGCCTGATCCGGCATCATTCTCATGCTCTTACTATCTATACATATTTTCCCGGGCAGGCAGGAAAGTTTCTCTTCCTTATGCCTGTTACTGTCTGTTACTCTGTCAATGCTTCCTGCTTTTCCTGAAGCGTTCTTACTTTATGATATCTGCAAATGTACAGCGTGCCGTTTCCGCCAGATCTTCCGGTGAGAGTTCAACCTGAAAGCCCACTTTCCCGGCACTGACAAACATTCTGTCAAGATTCCGGGCAGAGACATGAATGAAAGTCGGAAATTGCTTTTTCATCCCGATGGGCGAACATCCGCCGTGCACATAGCCTGTAAGCGGAAGCAGCTCTTTCTGATGAATCATGGCAATGGCCTTTTCTCCTGCTGCCTTTGCTGCCTTCTTAAGATCCAGCTCTTCTTTTACAGGAACGACAAATACATAATACTGACCGGCCTTTCCCTGCGTAACAAGCGTCTTAAATACTCTATCTGCGTCTTCATGAAGAATGGCCGCGATCTCTTCGCCGGTTTTTGTTGGGTCCGGTTCATAGGAGTAGCTGTTGTAGGCAATCTTTTTCTGCTCCAGAACCCGCATGACATTTGTCTTATCGCTGTTTTTCATAATATCCTCTGTATCACAGCATTTCCTTTAATTTATCTCTTATCTGTACTTTTCTTACTTATTTTTCTCATAGATGACCAGAAGTCCCTTCAGAAGCAGATCTTCATCCAGGATAATGTCCCTGCGGCAGTGGGGGATGATCTTTTTTGCAAGGCCTCCTGTCGCCACAACAGTCGTCTTCTCTCCGAGCTCTTCTTCGATCCTGTCGATACAGCCGTCCATGGCTGCCGCACTGCTGTAGAGCACACCGCTCTTCATACATTCGATCGTATTCTTCCCGATGACCCGTTTTGGTTCTTCGATACCAATCCCCGAAAGCTGGGAGGCTCTGGACGTAAGTGCATCCAGCGAAATGCCGACGCCCGGCAGGATCATGCCGCCAATATAATTCTTCCTGGAATCTACCACGCAAAGCGTAG
>CACZPF010000491.1 GCA_902782975.1 uncultured Lachnospiraceae bacterium | reverse complement strand
TTATGGAAAGAAAAATCTCAAAACGTGAACTGATTTTTATTCTCTTTCTGCTCCTGCCTGCTCTTTTTCTCTGGATCTTTCTGTCCCTCCCGGCAGGCGGACGATCCGGAATGATCTCCATCACTGTCGATGGAAAACCTTACGGAAGCTATGCCCTCTCTGAAGCGCAGATCATCCGGATCAATGATACCAATGTCTGTGAGATCAAAAACGGACGTGCCCGCATGACTCATGCCACCTGTCCCGACGGACTATGTCTGCACCAGAGCGCCGTCACAGGCAGGGGCGGGATGATCATATGCCTGCCAAATAAAGTGATCATCCAGGCAGATGCTTCAAGCCAGAGCGAAGATATCATCGATGCCGGTACATGAACCGCATAAATAATCAAAAAAGGGAAGTATCAAACTATGAAAGGTTCCGCAGTTAAAACTGCTTATTTAGGTCTTTTTACGGCAGGGGCCGTGATCATCGGCTATATCGAGTCCCTTTTCCCTCTGTTCATGGGAATTCCCGGAATCAAGCCGGGCCTTGCCAACCTTGCGGTGCTGCTGCTTCTGTACCGGGTTTCTTTAAAAGAGGCCGCCTCCGTATCCATTGTCCGCATCCTGATCATCGGCGCCATGTTCGGAAATCTGTTTTCCATCGCCTACAGTCTGGCCGGCGCCTTCTGCAGTCTTACCGTCATGACTCTGCTTCTCAAAAAAACAAGGTTCAGCCTTTTGGGCATCAGTGCAGCAGGTGGTGTCGTTCATAACATTGCCCAGCTCCTGGTCGCCATACTGATCGTCAAAACCCCTTCTGTCCAAAAAGGCATTCCTGTACTCCTGTACTATGCACCGGCACTGATCACAGCCGGGGTCGTAACAGGACTTCTCGTCGGACTGATCACAAGGGAAGTCGACCGGCGTCTTCCACCCTTTCCATGGATCAGAAAAGACATCGGATAGGGAATCCTTTTTCTTCCGATCCCGTGCACGAGAGGCCGTTGAACTTCCGGTCATCTTTTCCATACGCCGCCGCTTCACAAAAAACCCGCATCGGAATCTCTGCGGGATTCCGATACGGGTTCTGTTTTTTATATCAGATCTTGTACAGCAGCTCAAGGATGACCGACCGAGTCACTTTATACCCTGCTGCACCAGATTTCCGGCATCAATATTCAGGCTCGATCAGACCGTAGGTGTTGCCTTTTCTCTTATAGACCACATTTACCTGGTCAGTCTCGGCATTATGGAAAACATAGAAGTTATGCCCCAGCAGTTCCATCTGTACGCATGCATCCTCCGGATACATTGGCTTAAAGCCGAATTTCTTGGTCCGGATGATCTTCACTTCATCTTCGCCCTCGTCATATTCGTTCTCCAGATAGGTCTGCTGGAAACCGCCGCCGGACTGATGTTTGTCAATGATCTTGTTTTTGTACTTTCTAAGCTGGCGCTCAATGACTTCTTCCACAAGATCAATAGACATGTACATGTCATTGCTCGTCTGTTCGGAACGAATGATATTGCCTTTGACGGGAATCGTCACCTCGATCTTCTGCCGTTCCTTTTCTACACTTAAAGTTACATTTACATCGGTATCCGGCGTAAAGTAACGTTCAAGCTTGCCCAGCTTTGACTCAACCGCATTCCTGAGTTCATCGCTGACTGTAAGATTATTCTTGCCGCTAATGATGAAATTCATAAATCCATCCCCTTTACTGGTTGATGGATTTATTATAACACATCTCTTTTGATTTTCCTACCATTTTATAAAAATTTCACAGAAAAACTTTTAAAATTCTGTCAAATGACAGCGATCCGCCAAATATATCCAACGCACTGCCGATCGTGAAATCCAGTTTTCCTTTTCCGGACAATTTCAGATCCTCGATATCCTCCCAGGACCCTATTCCGCCCGCATAGGTAACCGGAATTCCGGCATACTCTCCCAGAAGAACAGCCAGCGGTTTTTCCACCCCGGAGGCTTTTCCTTCTACATCCACCGCGTGGACCAGAAATTCACTGCAGCTTGATGAAAGCACAGCCATTGTTTGGGGATCAAGCCTGGTATCTGTGAACTTCTGCCATCTGTCGGTGACAATATAATAATCGCCGTCTCTTCTTCGGCAGCTGAGATCCAGCACCAGCCGTTCCTTTCCAACAGCCGCCAAAAGCTTCTCCAGCCGTTCCCACTCGATCCGGCCGTCCCGAAAAACATAAGAAGTGACGATCACATGGCTCGCACCGGCTTCCAGAAACTCTGCCGCATTTTCCGGCGTGATTCCGCCGCCTGCCTGCAGTCCGCCCGGGAAAGCCCGCAGAGCCATCAGCGCCTGCTCCTTTGTTTTTTCGTAAAAAGGTGAAGATCTGCTGTTCAGCATGATCACATGGCCGCCCTTAAGTCCGGCACTTTTATAGAGTTGCGCATAAAAAGAAGCATCCTGTGAGGAAACAAAATTCTCGTCCGCCGTATTCTGCGCGTCCAGAAGACTGCCCCCCACGATCTGTTTCACCTGTCCGTTATGTATATCGATGCATGGACGGAATTTCATACCACATCACTCATATCATAAAGACCGGCAGGCTTTCCCGCCAGGAATTTTGCCGCCTCGACAGCGCCTTTGCCGAAAATTGCTTTTGAATACGCCGTATGTTTAAATTCAACGACTTCATCTGTCCCCGCGAAGATCACTTCATGTTCTCCGACAATATTGCCGCCCCGGACCGCAGAGATACCGATCTCTTTCGCATCTCTTTTTTCCCTCTTCTGGCTGCGGTCATATACATAATGATACCGGCCTTCCATGGCATCGTTGATGCTGTCCGCAAGTGCAAGGGCCGTTCCGCTGGGGGCGTCTACTTTAAAATGATGATGCTTTTCGACGATCTCCATATCGAATCCTGCTCCGCCCAGTATCCTGGCAGCCTCTTTTACGATTTTGAGCAGCGTATTGACACCAAGAGACATATTGGCAGATTTAAGAACGGCCACTTTCTGAGAAGTCTCCTTCAGATGTACCATCTGCTCCTCCGAAAGCCCTGTAGTACAGATGACCACAGGAATTCCCCTTCCGGCGCTGTAATCCAGGAGAGCGTCCACTGCCTTCGCTGTGGAAAAATCGATGATCACATCTGCTTCTGCTTTGCATGCCTCCAGAGAAGTAAAGACGGGAAAAGGATTGTTTTTATTGTCGGCAATATCTATCCCTGCAGCAATCGTTATGTCCGGATCCTGTTCCGTGATCTCTCTGATCACCTGTCCCATATGACCGTTGCATCCATGCATGATAACCCTTACCATACTATTCCTCTTTTCTGTTCAGTGATTCCTGCGTGTAAAGCCAGGGGCTTTCGTGGCTTTCACCGGAACATTTATCTGGCCTGTCAGGCATTCTTGAGTGCTATGCCAAAATCTTTCATGGCTTTAGCCAGAATTACCTTATGTTCATCTTCCATCTCAGTAAGCGGCATACGAAGAGGACCGACTTCCATTCCCATCATGTTCATGGCAGCCTTAACCGGGATCGGATTCACCTCTGAGAACAGCGCATTAATAAGCGGGAGGGCGCGAAGCTGAAGAGCAGTCGCTGCAGGAGCATCCCCCTCCAGATACTTCATGACCATGTCATGGGTCTCTTTCGGTGCCACATTCGACAGCACGGAGATGACACCAAGACCGCCAAGAGACAGGATCGGAAGCACCTGATCATCATTTCCTGAATACAGGTCCACGCATCCATCTGCCATGGACATAAGCTTTGCGATCTGCGAAAGATTGCCGCTGGCTTCCTTGATGCCTACGATATTATCAACGTTTCTGCACATCTGAACCACCGTTGCGGGCTCCAGATTACAGCCCGTCCGGCTGGCCACATTATAAAGGATCACGGGCGTATTCGGCACTTTTTTGGCGATCTCGGTAAAATGTGCGATCAGACCTTTCTGCGTCGCTTTATTGTAATACGGTGTAACCAGAAGAATTCCGTCGACCCCGTAAGAAGCTGCCTCCGTCGAAAGCATGATGGCAGTATCCGTACTGTTGGATCCGGTACCTGCAATGACGGGAATCCTGTGATTGACAACTTCGACGGTAAACTGGATCGCCTTCAGATGTTCTCCGTGAGTCAGGGTAGACGCCTCACCGGTCGTGCCGCAGATCACGATCGCATCTGTCTTGTTGGCGATCTGGAACTCCAGAATTTCTGCCAGTTTTTCGTAATTCACTCTTCCATCCGCATGCATGGGAGTAATGATCGCTACGCCAGCTCCTTTAAAAATTGCCATTTTCTTTCCTCCTCTTATTTGTATAAACATACTGACAAACCGGCTGTCGGACACATATTTTCAATCTTCGCTCGTAAGAACGGTCACATTATCTGCAAGTGCCCGAATGCTGTCCGGACATTTTCGTCCAGTCAGGATTATATGCATATCCTGTCCCCTTTTTTTAAGAATCTCACAGAGCGTTTCTTCGGAAATGATGCCGATATCCAGGAGTCCCAGGATCTCATCCAGAACCAGAAAATCACATTCGGATGTCACGATTACTTTTCTGGCATAATTGACACCATTTTGAATGTTCATATTCTCTTCTTGTTTTTCTTCCGGGGTCAGATCTTCATAACATTTTTCCAGCTTTTCAAACCGGAATATTTTAAAATCCATTTTAAGATCTTCCAGATAATCCAGTTCCCGCATATCCTTACCCTTCAGAAACTGGATGATAATCACGCTCTTCCCTGTTGCTGCTGCTTTCAGGCTCTGCCCCAGTGCAAGGGTGGTCTTTCCTTTTGCATCACCGCAATATACTTCTGTACTGCCCATTGTATATCCCTTTTCCTGCCATAAAACTATATAGCATTTTAAATAAATCAGATCCTGCTATCCTGCTGTTTGCTTTGTCCATCTGTACAGGCCGTCTTTTTTGCCGCCTCTGTTATCCTGTTTTAATATACCATTTTAGTATGCTGCTTTTATTATGCTGTTTCCTTCATATCTGTTTTTCCATCTATATTACCGCAGTTCTCTTTTAAATGCAAGAAAAACGTTCCTGCCACAGTTCTTCACCAGGTTCACCATGCTTTGATCGATCTCACATATACTTCACAGACCGTGTTAAGAACCACCCTTACTGCCTCTTCCTTTTTGAAATAGTCACGGCTCTGGATCCGTCCGGTGATCCTGACATGGCTTCCTCCGGGCAGTTCTGCCGCATAACGGGCGTTCTCGCCCCAGCAGACGCAGGGAATATAGTCTGTCTTCCCGGCAGGCCGGTTCACAGCCGCAATAAACTGGGCCATCTCCTTTCCGGCAGGCGTTTCACGCAGCACCGGCCGTTTCCAGATCATTCCTCTGAGAGAAATATCATTCAACGGATCCGCCTTTTCGGGACAAAGAAATAAAAACTTCGCATAAACATTTAAAAGCATCCGGTTTCTGTCCGGATCCTGGAGATCGTGGGAGCGGAACTGCCCCTGCACTTCTATAAACTGTCCGTTATAATCTACACTCCTGTCCAGCAGGTACTCCGGAACGATCAGCGGAATCTGTTCGCCCGCTCTGCCCTTTTCTTCCACCAGAATACAGGTTTTAAAAAATCTCTCCTGCCTGCTCCTGTGGCTGTACGTAAATTGATCCGAACAGATTCCCAGCACCTCCACATAATTATTCTCTGATTTTCCATACCACATACCTTTATCCTCCTTTGTCAAAATTATTTTTTCCTTAAATATCCGGCCGGAAAATGCCGTTCATGATATAGGTATGCATATGGCCTCAAAAATATGCGCTCTTTTTAATTTTTTTTTAAAAAACATTGTATTCTTTTCAAAATATGATAAACTGATACAATGTTAAACGAAGAATGAAATGAAAGAAAGTCAGGGATTTTTATGAAGATCAAAAGGGAAGATGTAAGAAACGTTGCGATTATCGCCCATGTAGATCATGGCAAAACGACGCTGGTAGACCAGCTTCTTCGCCAGAGCGGTGTCTTCCGTGAAAATCAGGAAGTACAGGAACGTGTGATGGACTCCAACGATATCGAAAGAGAGCGCGGCATTACTATTCTTTCCAAAAATACTGCTGTCCATTATAACGGAGTCAAAATTAATATCATCGATACGCCAGGCCACGCAGATTTCGGCGGCGAAGTGGAACGTGTTCTTAAAATGGTAGACGGCGTGATCCTGCTCGTGGATGCATTTGAAGGTGCCATGCCGCAGACCAGGTTTGTACTGAAAAAGGCACTTGAACTGGATCTTCATGTCATCGTCTGTATCAATAAGATCGACCGCCCGGAAGCAAGACCAGCCGA
>CACZPF010000490.1 GCA_902782975.1 uncultured Lachnospiraceae bacterium | reverse complement strand
TCGATAATAATTTATGGAACAAAATGGACAAATCGAAGCAAATTAAATATCAAAGAGAAAATGGCCAACGATTACTTGACACAATGTGATCGTATGGAAAAATTGACATTTTTATACAGGTATGACATAATTTTGTACAGACATTACAAATCATGAAAGACCATCATGAAAAAGATGTGCCTGCACATTTTTTATATGTATTGGAGCGAAAAACGTATTTCAGGGAGGTTTTTATGAATAATCATGTGACGATCGGTGTCGTCTACACGAGCACGACACCGGAACTGATCGAGAATGTGAACAGTGAACTCAGAAAGGCTGTCGGAGAAGAGGCAGGAATCCTCGAATATCAGGATCCTTCGATCCTCGCGGAGGTGCGGGAACATGGATATGTGACACCGGGAGCAGCTGCCCGGCTGGTGACGATGTTTATGAAGGCTGTTTCGGACGGGGCGGACGTGATCCTGAACTGCTGTTCTTCTGTCGGTGAAGTGGCGGACGCCGCGCAGGACATCGGACGGTATACAGGCATTCCCATCGTCCGCATTGACGAGGAAATGTGCCGTGCGGCAGTCCGTGAAGCTGCCCGGACCGGCGGAAGGATCGGTGTCCTGGCGACGCTGGCCACCACCCTTACTCCGACAAAAAATACAGTTCTTCGCTGTGCCAGGGAGATCAACCGCCAGGTCATTCTGGTGGACGGCCTGATCGACGGAGCTTTTGGCATCGACCAGGAGCAGTTTAAAGAGATGCTGTGTGCAAAAACGGAAGAAATCAAAGATCAGGTGGATGTTATTCTTCTGTGCCAGGGTTCCATGGCCTATGCACAGGATGCGATCCATGACCGCTTTGGAATGCCGGTATTTGCAAGCCCCGGCTATGGCGCGGCAGCAGTCAGAGAAGCACTGAAGGCCAAAGGGCTGATCTGAAAAGTGGTGATTTAGTTTTCTGGTAATTGCGAAACGAACTGTTGAGATTGAATGGTATGAATCTTCAAGGCATCGAAGCCGTTTGAAGATCCATACCATGCAATCGATGCAGGGCGCTTCGCAATGACCTGGGAAAGTTTTTTCTGAAAGGAATCGTATATGCTGACAGATACCAGATTTTCAAAAAATGCCCGCGTTCATCCGGCGGACGGGCGAAAAGTGGCATGGACAGGCGGTCTTTGGAAGGAACGGTTTGATACCTG
Source organism: uncultured Lachnospiraceae bacterium (assembly GCA_902782975.1). Classification (GTDB taxonomy): domain Bacteria; phylum Bacillota; class Clostridia; order Lachnospirales; family Lachnospiraceae; genus Blautia_A. The sequence continues at coordinate 1,146 of CACZPF010000490.1, read as the reverse complement.
TACGCAAAGTACCGTGCCTCAGCTTCAGCACATGTTTGAGGAAAAAGACATCAGCCACGTGCTGGAAAACTTCCGCATTGCCGCGGGCGAAGTGGAGGGCGATTTTGATGGAACCGTCTTTGGAGACGGAGATTTCTATAAATGGATGGAATCGGCCCTCTATACGGCGGACCGTTCCGGTAACAGGACCCTTCTTGACAGGCTGGATGAATATATAGACCTGATCGGGAGAGCCCAGCAGCCGGATGGATATATCTCCACCAAGCAGATCATCGGCGAAAAAAACCATACAGGGATCGCCCGGATGGGAGATATCAATGATTTTGAAGTCTATAACTTCGGACACCTGTTTACATCAGCCTGCCTTCATTACCGGATCACGGGAAAGGACAATTTCCTTTCCATTGCGGCAAAGGCGGCGGATTATCTGGAAAAACTGTACGAAGAGGCAGAGCGCTCCGGAGAAGTGAAGACGGCGGTCTGTCCTTCCCATTATATGGGTCTGGCAGAGATGTACCGGACGACAAGAGATGAAAGATATCTGGCACTTCTTAAAAAAGCGGTCGCTCTGCGGGACAGTGTGAAGGATGGGATGGATGATAACCAGGACCGGATTCCTTTAAAAGAGCACGACCGGATCATCGGCCATGCCGTGCGGGCCAACTATTTGTATGCCGGCGTTGCGGATCTGTGCCTGGAAGAGGAGGATCCTGCGTATCTTGCGGTCCTTGACAAAGTCTGGCGAAGCCTGGTGGACAAGAAGCTTTATGTGACGGGCGGCTGCGGGGCTCTGTATAACGGCGTCTCGCCCTATGGCAACTTTTTTAAGGATCAGAAGACCCATCAGGCCTATGGATACGAATACCAGCTGCCGAACATTACCGCCTATAATGAAACCTGTGCGTCGCTTGGCGGTGTGTTCTGGGCTTACAGGATGTTCCAGCTTTCTCCGAAAGCAGAATACTTTGACGTGCTGGAACGGATGATGCTGAATACGAATCTGGCAGCTGTGAGCCTGGACGGCAAAAAGTTCTTTTATCAGAATTCTTTAAGAAGAGAGAAACACCTGGATTATGAACTGGTGTGGCCGCTTACCCGAAGTGAGTATATTCTGAGCTACTGCTGCCCGCCGAATCTTGCGAGAAC
>CACZPF010000489.1 GCA_902782975.1 uncultured Lachnospiraceae bacterium | reverse complement strand
ATCAGATTTGCAAGTGATCCGGTCACGAAGGATTTCCCGACGCCTCCTTTTCCGCTGATCACACCGATCACATGACGGATATGAGATTTCTCGTTCATCGGAACCTGAAAACTCTGCGGTTTATTTTTGGATGGACATCCTTCGCAGCTTTCTTTGCTGCAGGTCGTACTGCTGCACTCTTTTGCCATAATCGTTCTCTCCTTATTCGTAAATAGATACTGTTTATTTTATAAATCTGTCAATCGCGATTTCCAGATCTTTAATAGCTTCTTTGTCTCCATGTTCCACAGCATCAACAATACAGTGTTCAATATGATCCTGGAGAATGATCTTACCGGTATTATTAATGGCCGCCTTGACTGCTGACAGCTGGAGCAGTACCTCCGTGCAGTCCCTTCCGTCTTCCACCATCCGGCGGATGGACTCCAGGTGCCCGATGGCTCTGGACAGACGGTTCAGAACGGCCTTTGTCTGCGCATGACTGTGGGTATGAGTATAGGTGCGGCCTTCGCTGTCAGTATGACTGTGAGAATGTGTGTAGATATGACCCTCACTGTCCACATGGGTATGTACACGTCCCGCGCCGTCCGTATGTGTAAACGACATCCCTTCGTCATCTGCATGGACATGCACAAGATCTGCACCGGCTCCCGATGACTGCATCGGCATTTCTTTCTGCTTTTTCATATTGCTCTTTATACCTCCTAAAACCTCTTCCGGCAAAAAAGCAGTGCCTGCAGTTTCCCAGGCAGCTGCTGCTCCGGCCGTCCTTCCGGCTTTATATCTCACTGAACGTACAACGCTGTGCTATGCCGGAGGTCGTAATGTCAAAGATCACCGATCCATCTTCCATCGTCGTCTTTTCGTAGGAAACATCTTTCCCTTTAAACTTTGCTTTTACGTATTCCTCAGGATCCGCACATTCTATTTCTTCTACAAAAACATCCCTCATCTGATTCCGCGGACATTTATTAAATATTTCCCATATCACTTCGTATTCTTTCATGTTTTCCTCTTTCACATGACAGCTGCCAGGTTATTGTAGAACAAGGAGGCAGCATTCATCTTTATCTCGCTATTTTTTATATATTTTCAAAAAAGGAATTGCAAGGATCAAAAAACTGTCGTATATTTGTAATATTAAACGGACCTGCCGGCAGTTTTTTCTCCCGGCACAACGTAAACACCAATAAGGAGGAAATTATGGAGCTTCTGAAACAGCGTATCCTCAGGGACGGTTCTGTAAAACCCGGAAATGTTCTGAAGGTAGACAGTTTTTTGAATCACCAGATGGATATTGGGCTGATCAATGAGATCGGGAAGGAATTCAAACGTTTATTTTCCGATATCCCTGTTACCAAAATCCTCACCATCGAGGCATCCGGCATCGGCATTGCCTGCATTACCGCCCAGTATTTTAATGTTCCTGTAGTATTTGCCAAAAAGGCACAAAGCATCAACCTTGACGGGGATATGTATACCACAAAAGTAGAATCATTTACTCACAAACGGGTATATGATGTGATCATCTCGCGCAAGTATCTCAACCCCGACGACCATGTTCTTCTGATCGATGATTTTCTTGCCAACGGTGCTTCACTCCTCGGATTGATCGATATCGTAAAAAAATCCGGTGCAACTCTCGAAGGCGCCGGCATCGTTATTGAAAAAGGCTTTCAGCCAGGCGGCAGGATCATCCGTGATATGGGCGTCCGTCTCGAATCTCTGGCCATTATTGAATCCATGTCGGAAGATTCCCTCACATTCCGGGAATAACGATCATGGGATAAATCAGATTACAATCAATCAGATTACAATCAATCGGATAGGGAAGATAACTCTCCCCTATCCGATTTTTCTGAATAGAAGAATATAAGCGGTCAGTCACCAGCTAATTCAAGAGCCAGACCCGCTCCCGGCTTCCCGGAAATCTCCATCCCAAGTCCTGTTTCAGGTGCTTTGGATGGTTCGATTCCAAGTGCCCCCTCTTCTGTAAGCAGTCCTGTATTTTTACTCTCTGCTGCCGGAACAGATCCGGCGGCATTGATCCTGTCCGGATCCTTTTTGAGATCAGATTTCTGCTCCGTCTTTTCCCCATCCGTCTTCGACAGAGTTTCCACGGTTTCAGACACTGAAGACTTACCTGATCCTTTCTCCTCAGCTTTGATCTGTCCTTCTTTTTCTTCAGATCCGGAAGATTCTGAGGATCCTTTCCCTTCAGCCTCTGCCTGTGCTTCTTTTTCTTCAGTTTCGGAAGACTCTGATGATCCTTTCACTCCAGCTTCTGCCTGCGTCTTAATATCTTTAGCCCCTGAAGACTCCGAGGATGCTTCATTTTCCTTCAACGGCTCCTCTTTTGTCCCTTCAGACAGAGTACTGTCATTTACCGCCTGCTCTTCTGTCTTCTGCAGCTGCTGCTCTTCTGTCTGCTCATCCTGCGTCGTAGAATGATCCCCTATGATCTCAAAGGCATGATAATACCCGTCATCTACCAGCATCTGATAATTGTCCTTGCTGATGATCTCCGAGTCGTAAGTAATCGTCCGTACGATCTTGATTCCGTTATCATACTGACTATAGTCCGAAACATCCGGATCATCGCCTTCCAGATAAGAAGTGACTGTATCCGCGCAAAGCTTTGCCAGACGGCGGTTATCCATAAATATACTGAACCCGATACGACCGTCAATAATCATCCTGACTGCATCGAGATTGCAGCCGACACCGGTGATCAGCGGCCAGTCTTCCCCGCCGGGCTCGATTCCCTGGTCTTCCAGATACTCTGCAGCAGCGACCGCATAACTATCCGAACTGGTACAGATTACATCCGGCAGATCAGGGTCATAAGTATCCATGATCATCCGCATCCGCCGGTCAATGGTCCTGGCCGTAGTTCCGGGGATCAGAGCATCAGAAAATGCAGTATTTCCCGACCTGCAGACCAGTCTATCATCCTGTAAGGATGGGTTCAGGGTTTCCATGATACCATTGAAAAAGAAAAGGGCTTCTCCCGAATGATCCGGGCCTGCAATGAACTCCGCATATTTTTGAGAGACATCTGTATCTTT
>CACZPF010000488.1 GCA_902782975.1 uncultured Lachnospiraceae bacterium | reverse complement strand
TGAATTTGAGAAAGCAAAGGCAGCCGCTCACAGGCTTGTCATCCTGGCGGCTGTTACAGGCCTTCTGGGAGGCCTTCTCATCTTTGCGGCATCGCCTTTCATAGTGAAAGGAGCTTCTATAACATCCGGAGCAAAGGATCTGCTGGCGTTTATGCTTACGCTTCAGAGCTATTACTGTATGGGGCAGACGGTCAATACGGCCATTATTGTGGGTGTTTTCCGCGCGGGCGGCGACACACGTTTTGGAGCTGTCTGCGATACCATCGATATGTGGGGATATGCAGTGCCCCTGGGGTTTCTGGCGGCATTTGTATTTAAATTCCCTGTTAAGGTAGTATATGCGCTTCTCCTCACCGATGAATTTGTAAAATGGCCATTTGTATTTAAACGATATTTCAGCTATAAATGGGTAAAAAATATCACCAGAGATAATGTATAAAGGACAAAACAGGAAAAGCCGGATAATCAAACCGGCTTTTCTCTGCATTCTGTGAAGAATTCCAGAATTTTTCTTTTATATCTTTCAGGATCCACAAAATAACTCATACAATGATCGGCTCCTTCCACGAGAAAGAGCTTTTTTTTCGGCGACGAACAGGCTTTGTAATTCTCCACGGTCATTTCGCAGGCTACAAAGGAATCGGCCTGTCCGTGAATGAACATAACCGGAATGTTTGTCCTCTTAACGGCATCGATCGTGGTGCTGTGTTCCGGATCGATCTTTATTTTGCGTCTTGCCATCCGGCAGAGAACCCGGATGATCGGGTCAGTAAACTTTCCGATCATCTGCTTTCCGGCACTCATAAACATCTTCATCGGTTCGGTAAAGCCGCAGTCCGCAATGATGCCGCACACATTATCGGGAAGATCCTTCTCACCGCCTGCCATCAGGACGGCGGAGGCACCCATGGACAGGCCGGAGAGCCATATCCGCTGCGGGTGTTTGGTTTTATTGAGCCATTTTGCCCAGCCGACGATATCTCGCTTTTCCCGGATCCCGAGGGTGATGTATTTTCCTTCACTGAGACCCTGCCCCCGTTCTTCGATGATCAGAAGATTCCATCCCTGCGCATAAAGCCATCGGGAGGTAGGAGCGAAATCCTGGTCCCACGCGCCGCGCCATCCGTGGCACAAAATCATGGTACGGTCTGATCCTTCCGCTGCAAAATAGTGGCCGATGAGCCGGAGTCCGTCATCGCTGATCATGACGACTTTTTCTGTCTCACTGGCATGAAGCCACTTTCTGCCACGGTCGATGATCTTGCCATATACCGTTCCTTCCCCGAAAGGGGCCAGCTTTTTTATTGGATTCCGCTCAAAGACAAAGTTAAAAAAGAACCTTCCGGCAGCAGGAATCGCAGCAGCTGCTGATATGGCAGCTGCTGCCGCAGTCCCTGCCGCTGCTATTATTTTTTTGTTCATAATATCTGTCCACCTGTAATAATGTTTTTTGGTTTTTCTGTTTTACCAATAAACAGATTATCACAAAGAGAGTCACATTAGTATCATAAAAACAGAAAAGGCAGACATATGGACAAAATGCAGAATCTCGTTTATTATTAAGAAAACCATCATTATTCTGAAAAGAGACAGAGGGAGAGCCTGCGGTCTCCGGAGGAGAAGATATGTATTATCTGATTGAGAGTACACTAAGAGAATGTACGGCTAAAGAATGCCACAGCGGCCAGAAACAGTATGTCGCAGTTCTTTCGCCCCGGGAGTGGCAGAAGGAACGGGAAGAATTCGAAATGGGAATCGATATGGATTTTGATCTGGTCGGTTCTCATACGACGGAAGCAGAGGTCAACTATGATTCTGTTACCGGTACTTTTGCCCTGCCGGACAGAAAGGATATGTCGGCAGAATACAGAAAATTTGCCTTTGCGCTTGACGAAAAAGGAATCGTTTTTATAGATCCCGAAGATAATGTATCAAAAATCATCCGGCGTATCATTCAGACCAAAAAATGGCGCCTTCCCAGCCTTGAACGTTTTATTTATGATTTTCTGGAACAGATCATCCATGAGGATCTAAGTATACTGGAGAGTTATGAGAAGGAACTGGACCGTATTGATGAAGATATTGAAAAGGACAGAGCTGCAGATATCGAGAGATTGAACGACATTCGGGGATATCTGCGGGATTTTAAGACACATTATGACCATCTTATCGATCTTTCGCAGGAATTTGAAGAAAACGAAAACAATTTCTTTAAGTCCAATAATCTCAGGTTTTTCAAGCTGTTTACAAGCAGAGTGACAAGATTGTATGAGATGGCAAATTCCCTGCTCGATTATACACTCCAGATCCGCGATACGTACATGGCAAGACTGGATGTCCGGCAAAACCGGATCATGACGGTTCTGACCGTAGTGACAACCATATTTATGCCTCTCACGCTTCTGGCCGGCTGGTACGGCATGAATTTTAAATATATGCCGGAATTGAATTCCGTATATGGATATCCTGTTGTCATCATCATCAGCATCTTGATCGTCATCTTCAGCCTGCTCTTCTTCAAACGCAAGAAATGGCTGTGAACAGCCAGATACCAGCAGGTTTCTGTGAGTCAACTATTATAGCGGGAAACCGCTGTAATAGTTGAGTAACGATACGTAAGGAGCATGGGCAGGGTTTTTCTAAATGGATAAGGGTATTATGATCTATATGCCCAAACAGGATATCTATTTGTGAACTGCTAAGATTAGGAGAATATACAGAAAAGAGGGCTGCAGAAATGTCTTATGTCTGGCCGATGATGCTGGTAGTGGGATCAAATATTATCTAACAGATCTGCGCTAAGGGGGTACCGGAAACGATCGATCCCTTTGCTTCACTGATCGTTACCTATCTGATGGGAGCGGCAGCAAGTGCTGTTCTTTATTTTGTATTACGATCTGATGGAAATCTGCTGAAAGAATTCGGAAAGCTGAACTGGACCTCGTTCGTCCTTGGAATTGTGATCGTCGGATTAGAAGCTGGATGGATATACGCATATAAAGCAGGATGGCAGGTCAGTACGGGATTTATTATACAGAGTGCTTTCCTTGCGACCGCGCTTCTGATTGTCGGTTTTTGGCTTTATCATGAGGCTTTAACCTGGAATAAGCTGGCAGGAGTAGCAATCTGTCTGGTGGGCTTACTCTTCATTAACTATAGGTGAAACGAGCATGATCGTGACGGCTGGTGGAGATCGTTTTTCTGCCGGCCGCCTTTTTTTATGTATTTTTTCCTTGTATTTTTCAGGCCTTAGAATATAATTAAACAAACAACTCAAGCACAGCTTGAATAGAAAATGGTACTCTCTATCCTTGCTTGCTGAACTTTTGACGTTTTCTTGTGTAAAATATACTTATATATGAAACGGCGCTAAGTATACGATCGGATCTTCAGATATTGGACTAAGTTCAGACCCCTTGGATCAGGGGTTCATGGAGAGTATACAAAGCGATATTGAAAAAGGCACTGCCGCATTCTCGTGATTTTAATCGTGAGTTAGGCAGTGCATATTTTATTTACAGAAAGTAACCAAAGGGTA
>CACZPF010000487.1 GCA_902782975.1 uncultured Lachnospiraceae bacterium | reverse complement strand
TCTGAAGGAAAAGCATCTGAAGGAAAAGCTTCTGAAGGAAAAGCCTCTGGCGGAAAAGCCTCCGGAGCAAAAACCTCCGAAGCAAAAGTATCCGAGGTAAAAGCGTCTGAAGGAAAAGCGTCTGAAGTAAAGGCTTCTGAGGCAAAACCGGCAAAACCAAAAGCGACCCGGAAAAAGGAAAAACCTTCTGAATGACCCGATAAAGTCTGAAGGGCTTGTTATTATTCACGGTTTCCAGTCCGGATACAATAGTAACAAAGAATTTCAAAAAGACCCCGGAGCATTAAAAAAACAGTTGAAAAAACCATGTCAATACAGTAAAATATTTAAAACCCTATTTTTAAGGAGGAGCAATTTATATGATTTCCGCAGGTGATTTCAGAAACGGCATTACATTGGAAATTGATGGGAATGTCTGCCAGATCGTTGAATTTCAGCATGTAAAACCGGGCAAGGGTGCAGCATTTGTAAGAACTAAATATAAAAATATCATTACCGGTGCAGTTCTTGAAAGATCTTTCCGCCCCACAGAAAAATTCCCGACAGCACGTATTGACAGAGTAGACATGAGCTATCTGTATAACGATGGAGGGTTCTACACCTTTATGAATAATGAAACCTTCGATCAGGTTTCTCTCACAGCCGATCAGGTGGGTGATTCTCTTAAATTTGTCAAGGAAAACGAGACTGTCAAGATCTGCTCGTATAATGGCAACGTATTTGCCATTGAGCCGCCCCTGTTTGTAGAACTGGAAGTAACCGAGACAGAGCCGGGCTTTGCAGGCAATACCGCACAGGGTGCCACTAAACCGGCCATCGTTGAGACCGGTGCACAGGTCATGGTTCCGCTGTTTGTTAATACCGGTGACAAGCTTAAGATCGATACCAGAACAGGTGAATATCTCTCCAGAGTATGATGTTTCGGCAGAAGATGTGGTGAGATATAAGACATTACAAAAGCAGTACAGATAATAGAAAAAAAGAAACACAAAGACTCCCAAGGGCAGATGACCTTTGGGAGTTTGTTGTATATGCAGAGTCATTGTTTCAAACAGACCGGCCAGGGGACGGCCGGCGGGTTATATACCATTGTCGGTGCAGCAGGTGCACCTTTGAAAGAGAAGGAAAATATGGAGATGAATGAAAAACTTGACCGGCTGGACAGTCTGTATGCCAGCCGGAATCTGCAGGAGGCAGAAAAAGAGCTGCTCTCCTGGATCAGCGAAGCAGAAACCCGGGGAAACCCGGGGGAACAGCTGACTCTTTATAATGAACTGGAGGGGCTTTACAGAGTGACAGGCAGAGCACCGGAAGCATCCGAGGTCTCGAAAAAGGCGCTGAAACTGATAGAAACAATGGGACTTTCCGGCACCGTGCACCATGCCACGACATTACTGAATGCGGCAACGGCACATCGTGCCGCCGGCTTTCTTTCCGAAGCGCTGTCTTTATACCGGCAGGCTCAGAATGTGTATGAGAGCCTGAAGAATGAGCCGAATATCTTATACTATATGGCTGCTCTTTCGAATAATGTGGCACAGGTCTACCAGGAACTGGGACAGTATGACGATGCAGAGCCACATCTTTTAAAAGCCCTGTCCATCATAAAAACTGTGCCGGGTGCCGAAAGTGAAGAGTCGACGACGCATACGAATCTGTCCCTCCTCTATTATAAAATGGGGAAGCTTTCCGAGGCGGCCTGTGAGATTGAAAAGGCACTTATCTATTACCGCACACCGGAAGGCGCTAAGGATAATCACCTGTCCTCGGCCCTTTCGGCAGCAGGGACTATAGCTGCAGGCCTTGGAAATACCCAAAAGGCAAGAGAATATTTTGCCGGGGCGCTTGAGGTTTCTGAACGAGTATTCGGGGATACCCCTGAGACACGGATGATCCGGAAAAATCTGGAATCTCTGGATCAGATCTGAGAGCATAAGCAGCGTAAGAAAAACGGACTGAAATCTGTCAGCGCTTTTTCTTAGAAGCAGCTGATGTGCCATGTGAAAAAGAAAGTGCGAAGAGGACTCTGTATGGACGGCACGGTTGCAAATCGTCATTATGATATCTATCATATATCTCTTCTATCCCTTATGGACAATATTACCGGTTTTCATACCGGGATCAATGGGAAATATGTACCCGAAACAGAAAAAGACAGGATATTTATTCCCCGGAACCTTAAGAAAAAAGCCGACTGCATCGCTTATGCGCAGATGGAGCAGATCAAAAAGGCAGAGGGGAAATCATTCAGTGAAGAATTGGAAAAACGTTTTCTCCATGACTTTTTTATTATTGACTGGAATGCATCGGAAAGGGACGGGAACATTAAAAAGAAGATCCCTGTCAGAAATTCATCCGGACCGGAAAATGAACGATCAGTCACCTGCTCTTTAGAGGAACTGGCACGGATCGTTTTCTGCAGGGGTGTTTTCATTGACGGTGTGCACTATGTAAAATTTGAGCAGTCCGGGAGTATGACTCGAAATAACAGGGTATCATTTATCCGGAGAGACTGGTATGACCAGATGGAAGAACGGATCACGCTGGGACTTCAGTTTCCGATGCCGGACAGCACAAAGCTTTCTTCGGACAGAGAATCCTGTCTGCTGCCCTGGATGCTTGGCTATTCCGATGCAGAAGGAAAACGCAAAAACAATCCGGTCTGTCTTTCTAAATGGAATGCCTATAAAGGACTGTCTCTTTCGGATGGTCAGAACTATGTGCGCCTTTTTCATCTGGGAGAGCAGGTACTTGGCCATACACTTCCTTTTATAGAACTGAACCGGCACAGCGTGATCGTAGTACCGGATCTGGAAAAAAAAGGAGGATATCCGGAGAAACGCTGCTGGACGGCAGTGCCGGAAGGAGAGCCGGTCAATGGATATCTTTCCTATCGTCTTGTGATGCAGGCACCATGCAAAAAGACAGCGATCAATTATTTTGACGGCGAAGGTTTTATGTCCAGACAGTTCGGGCTTCTTCTGGCAAAGCTTCTGCTGCAGACAGAAGAGGGCAGCGAATATAAGCATCTTTCCTCTTTCCAGATCCGTATGCCATTTATCAAAGGCATGCTGCACAGCGTGGACTATAAAACTTTTCTTAAGGAGCATGGCTTCCGTTTCATTAAGGATATCTACGGGACACTTCATCCGGTGGACGAGGTAGAGATGATCCTTACAAAGAGCATGTTTAAAGCCTGTAAATGGTTTCAGGCCTGTTTCGATATGCAGAAAAGGGAGAATTTCCGAACATTTAAAGAGCAGGGGGAAACGTGCCGGCTTCCGGCCGATCCCTGGGAATATTACTGGTATAAAATGCAGCAATATGGTCATACGGTCTACATTTCTCAGAAAAACCAGATCCTTCTTAAGAATGAAGGGGATGCAGGAGAAGACGGCATCGAAAACTATGACTTTCTTAATTACCAGGTCCTTCATACACTTCAGATGACCCGGAAGGAGATGGAGAACCTTATAGACCGGAGCTTTCTGAATTATAGCCGCCTTCTTTTAGATCCTGGGCAGAGGATGCATGACATTATTAAGGGGGCTTCGCTGGCTCCTGTAGACTGGGGACAGACTGAGGATGAGGATGAACCGGCTTCGGGATCTTATCTCATGAAGAAAGCAGTGCAGGACGATGTCTCAAGCTATGAGTGGATGGCAAGAGCGGTAAGAAAGAACGGAGCCTTTTTAAATACCAGAAGGATCCGGGATGTCCTCGACCGGTCGGCAGAGCGGATCCTTGATGCGGCGATGCAGGGAAGACTGATGGTCAGGGGACAGGTAAGGTTTCTTTCTTCGGATCTGATGCTTCTGCTTAAGCATATAGCCCTGCACTGCGGGGTATCAGACGAAGGCGCTCCTCCCGGTGTAAAAGATCTGCAAGGACTTTTCAGCCTCAGAAATCATCAGTTTTATGCGCCGGGTTTCGCATTTCGGAAGCAGTATCAGTATGGGATTTTCCGCAATCCCCATGTATCAGAGAATGAGCATGTTCTGCTCTATCATCTGGCAGATCAGAGGGCACTGGAAGAATATAACCGGTGGTTCGGCCATCTGGACGGTGTTCTCATGATCGCCCCTGCCAGCCGGAATGCTGACCGGATGGGCGGCGCGGATTATGACGGGGACATTGTCCACGTGATCGATCATCCGGACTACAATAAAATACTGATCAGGAAAAGAAGAGAAAGAAATCATACACTTCTCCCTGTGGCAGCGATCCCTGGTGCAAGCCCGAAGAATATTCAGCCGGAACAGACAAAAAGTGAAGAGAAATACAGGCAGCAGGAATATGAACTCCTCTGTGCTGTCGCCGGAAATCAGGTGGGAAATTATTCCAACAAAGCCTTTGCCCTGGGGGCAAGGGCTTATGCGCTCAGCCTTCCGGATAATATAGACGGCAGAGCTTTCCGGGACCATTTTAAAAAACAGGTCCTTGCTTTTACCATCTATATCGGTCTGGAGATCGATTCAGTAAAAAGCGGCATCCGGCCCAGGATCCCGGAACGGATCGAGGGAAGTAATACAAAGGAACAACGTTTTCTTCGATTTAAAGAAAGAGGAAAACTCGAAGGACAGGCCTTTTATGACAGGATGAACAGCCTTCTGGACGAAACTATCCGTAAAAACCCTGACGCAGGATGGAAAAAGACCATGGATACGTTTATGGAAATGCCGGAAGTGCGCAATCTTATGGAAGATGAGAAGAATCCTGTCTGTCCCATGGATCTTGTACCTTTTTATGTCCGACGGAAAAAAGTATTTTTTGAGAGCGATATGAAAAAGGTAAGATCCCAAAACCTTATCTCTGTGCGTGCGCTGCTCTTCAAAGAGCAGCAGAAGGCTCTGCCATTCCCTGTCCCTGGGACAGAAGAGGAGAAAACATGGGGGAAACTTTATCAGGCATCCTTGTGTCTGATGCAGGCTTTCAGAAAGGCCGTATCCCGGGTGAGAAGAGAAAAGATGCAGGGAACCGGAAGGCTGATCTCTTCTGATATCCTGCAGATCCTTCGAAGGCAGTACGGGCAGGAAACGGCTTATCAGTATGCTGGATGGCTTGATGGATATTTTGATGTGGAAAGTGCAGAAAAAGAGAACAGCTTTAAGTCCCTTCATCAGGAGAATATCCGGCAGGCGCTGACTCTGCTGGAAAAAGAACGTTTTGGCCTTCTACCGGATGAATACGGAGGACCGGAGAACAATCGGCAGGAAGGGGGCCTGCCTGCTGCGCCGGAAAATCAGACAAAGACAAGGCAGAGGGTCCTGAAGACGGCCATGGCAATACTGGGCCAGGTATGGAATGAAGATGCGGTGTTCTGCGAGAAGCTTTTGACGAATTTTGAGAACGGAGGCTATCTTCTTGCTCAGGAAATACTTAAAAAGGCACTTGTCAGACAGAAAAAAGTACGGGAGACTATACGGGCCCATCAGCTGAAAAAAGAGATTTTTAACCTGATGGATGATATTTACCAGGATGAACTACAGACAGATCAGACGGGCGCTCTTCCCAGGCTTTCTTCGGACCTGCAGCGGAAAGTTCTGCAGGAAACCAAATCCTTTATCCGTACATTTATGAACATTCCTCCGAATCTTGTAAAAGACTTTCTGGAAAGTGTCGGTCAGAACGCATTTCAAAGAAGTGCCTATACGAAGCTCAGCACAAAGACCTTCTTTTACAATGTACTCAGATGTCCTGCTTTCATGGACTTTCTGAAGGAATGGAGTCACGAAACATCCAAAGATACGCTGGGACTTCTTATGAGTAATTCTGCTGAAGTACGAGACTGGCTGATCAGAAGATATATTGAAGACCGGAGTACGGAAGAAACACAGCCATATACGCTCACCAGGGAAGAAGACAGGACCCTTCGTCGGCTGTTCGACTATTATCACAGAGAAGTCTGCCGGCACAGTACAGGATACCGCCAGAAGTACGAAAACCTCCATATTCTGACAGAACTTGTAAAAACCCGGGGCAGGGAGGATGATAACAGTCTCATCCGGAATGATGCCTTTGGCATTGTTAAAACGGCCGGCCCGGCCCTTCTTAAAAAGAAGCTGGCTCTTCTGAAAAAAGTCAGCATTTATGCGGATATTCTAAAGAAAGAGACGGAACAGAAATCTCTGGAGGAATGTCTTTCGGCGCTTGCCTGTAACGCAGCGGACAAAAAAGCAGAAATAAAAGCAGAAATAAAAGAGAATGAAACAGAAGATGATTCCCGGACTGATCTGACAGAGTATTATCTTGGAAAGATCTGGGGAGAAAATACCATTTCAGAGACTGAAAAAAAGGCGAGAAGGGAATTTCGTAAAACGATATATATTCTGTATCCGGATCTGAGACCGGATGACTGTGGTAAAAAAAGTGCCGGTAAGAACCTGAAGGATGCCGGCTTGAAAGAACGGATCATGCGCCGGATAAAGCTTGAATGCTGCCTTATGATCTGCGAAAACGGTGGAGATACATCGCAGAGTTTTTTATGGGCCATGGGAGGAGATGCCATCACGGAGATGGGAGGGCAAAAAGATGCTGAATCTGAATGAAGAGTTTAAAAATCATATGTCCCTCTACTGTATGGCAAAACGTATTCTGTGGGACAAAGTTGAAAATCCAGAGGAAGCATGGCTGAATGAGGAGTGCATCTTCCGTCTGACCCCGGGAGCTGTTTCTGAAAACCGGGGAATCACAAGGGCTCTGGCGGCGGTTGCCTGGGGCTTCTGGTATGGGGCAGACCCCCCGGAAGATCTCCCATATGGCATCCCTCGTCCGGAGGAAACCGCAGTGCTTCCTGTCCCTCTAAGAGAACAGAAAGTCATTCATATGATGGAAGAATGGTTCGAGACCCTGCAGGAAGCCTATACAGAGGCATTCACGAAAAAAAGCGGTACGTCGGGTGAGAAGGAAGTAGAAAAACGTCTTTTCCGGGTCGAGATGCAGCGTCGTCAGATGAGCGGCCGTCGGATCGGGTATAACAGGGAAAATTACATCAGCATACTGCACGAGGCAGTTTCTTTTGGGGCTCGTATCTGTGCATGCGGGAGCCTTCTTTCTGCCGGTGATCCGGAGGAAATCTGTCTTCCCGTAAGGATACTCCGCCAGTGGTTCCTCCGGGAGCAGGGCGCCAAGGCGGCACCGCTGCGGCTTCTGCTGTATCTTTACTATCATTATGCACCGAAGGATGATGAGGGGAATGTCCTGATGTATGCTACAGACTTTGGTCTGTGGGCGAGTGATACGGCAAAGTTTTATGAAGTATACCGGAGCCAGATCATGAAAAAGGACGGAAAGCTTCCGGTTCCTGCCTGTGAGATAAAACTGGGCACCGGGAATCTGAACAGCAGTGCGCTTCTCAAGATGTGGATCGAGGATCCTGATTTTCTCTGGGAGGAGCAGACAGGAAAACAGATTGAAAAACAGAAATGGGAGAAGGAAAACAGTTGTGAATCTGCAGAGGAAAACAGACACATTCTGCGGCTCCGGGATAATGGGGAGAGGGGCCT
>CACZPF010000486.1 GCA_902782975.1 uncultured Lachnospiraceae bacterium | reverse complement strand
GAGATGTATGAGTGACGAATGGTAAAATCCGGGCTATACTGCCAGTCAATGATTGTGCCCACGTATTCGTTGCTGAAATGATGAAGTTCACCTTCAGTCGGCCAGTCTCCCTCCATCCGCCCGAAATGAGGAAGGGCCACAACATCCTTCTCATACGTGTCACTGCTGAAGCACATGCGAACCCAGGTAATGCATCCTGTTTCAAGATCGAGAACGACAAACGCCCCCTCATACGGCAGAACATGGCGGCGGAAAAAATGAATGCCGTAAACCGGTTTCACGCTGGAAGCAAGGCACTCACAGTATTCACTGTGAAACTCCTGCCCGTTTTCCTGCCATTCCAGTTCATGAACAGAAGGAAACCGAAGGCAATAGCGGATGTTATCGTCCAGCGTAAAATGAAAACACTTTCCGACCAGGTCCTTTGAAAATGGTTCCCGATAGGTTGCCAGACCGCTTCGGGTAGCATCTTCGAGGCTGGTATTCAGGCATGCCTGAATCAGTTCTTTGTGGGAAAAAACAGGTAGTTCAGCTCGAGCCATGCATTCATCCCCTCTCTGTATCTAATTTGCTAAAACGTTTATGCTTGAATCATAGCAGGTTAAATTCATTTTGTCAACGCATGAAAAACAAATGGCATTTCAGACATTTAAATAGGAAATCAGATATGTTTTATGGGAAATTTAATTCCTGATAAAACAAAAAAATATTTGATTCCCTATTGACAAATGTGAAAAAACATGGTAAAAGCAAGATAGCTAAAACGTTTTTGCATATTTCAGACACTCCCGGTGCAGTGAACGCGCCGGAGTAAATAAAATGGAGGAGGTATCCCAAATGAAAAGAATCGTTGGCATGATCCTTATTCTGACGCTTGCTCTGGGCCTTTGTCCCGTTGGTCAGGCCGAGGGCCACAAATTACTGGCCGGTTATGATCTGAGCAATACAACCATTGAATTCTGGAACTGTGTAACCGGCACCGACAATGAGGTCCTTACCCGCTGGGTTGATAAGTTCAATGCTGAAAACGAGTATGGCATCACCATTCACCAGGACAGCATGGACGGTGGAATGCTGCTGGAAAAGCTGCCGGTTGCCCTGAACGCAGGAAACGGACCGCAGCTGATCATTGCAAACAACTCCCTTCCGGCATATGCGGATAAGGGGCTGATCCTGGAGCTCAGTGAAATCTTTGAATACACCGATCTCAAGCGGGAAGATTTTATTGACGGTCTTCTGGATATCACTACCTATGAAGGCGGCCTCTATGGACTTCCCTTCTATATCGGCGTCACCTATATGTATCTGAACGGCGAACTGTACGACAAGGCTGGCCTTGATCGCAACAAGCCCCCCAAGACTTGGGATGAGATGTGGGAAAACTGCAAGGTGATCAAGGAAAAGCTGGGTGAGGGCTACTATGGCCTCTGCTTCCCCTATGGTCTTCATTATTCCATCATGGATCTGATGGCCAGTTATGGCGGCAAGGTCATCACCATCGATCCGGAGACCAACCTTTATAAAAATGAAGTATATTCCGAAGAGAACATCAACGCGCTGAAACAGTATTATCGTTTCTTTGAAGCAGGATATAACCCCATCGTAGGCAATGATGACCTGTTCTATTCCGGAATTATCGCTTCCCATATAGCTGGTCCGTGGGTTGCCGCCATTGCTGAAGAAGAATACGGTATTGATGTCGTCTTCGGTCTGGCCCCCGGCACGGAGGATGCAACCTGCTACTTCTGCTTCTGCCAGCACATGGATATTACCAACAACTGCAAGACCATGGAAGAAAAACTGGCGTGCTTCGCCTTTATGGCTTACTGGAATTCTCCCGAACCCTGTATTGATTTCTCAACCAAAATCAGCACGCCGATTTATCTGAAAGCTGCCATGAATGATGAGCGCGTTACCAGCAACGCCCGTCTGGCTGCCATGTCCGATTTCGAAGGCCGCACCGCCTGGAACTGGATCCCGAACGGATTCATTTACGGCGATGATGTAGGCAACCAGATGATCAGCATGTTTGAAGCCATTGCCATGGGCGGCGATCTGGAGGAATGCCTGAAAAAGGCCAGCGATGCGATCGATATCATCGTTGCAACAGCCAACGAAGAGCGTATTGCCGCGGGCAAGGCGAAAGCGCAGTAAGTGACCTGTTTCCGTAAGGGATATGCCGTTCAGGTCAGCTTGCCTGAAGTGATTGTCCCGGAAAAATGATAAATGCACAAAGGAAGGGCTTTGGCTCCTTCCTTTGTGCATATTACGTAGTGAAGCAAATTCAGTGATCACCGCTGCTGCGATATGCTCCCGGCGTTTTTCCGGTCATTTTTTTAAACTGTCTTGTAAAGGTCTGGGCGCAGGAATAGCCGCTGCGAATGGCAATTTCGTCGATGGACAGATGTTCAGAACTCAGGAGGAAATCCTCCGCATGCCGGATCCGGAGCTGTTGAAGATCTTCCTGGATACTTCGCCCATAACGTCTGATATACTGTCTTGCCAGATACTGCACAGAAATATTAAACAGATTGGCCAGAAAAGTCAGGCTCAGCGATGAATCACTCCAGTGCTCCTCAAGATAGCTGTGAACGGCAGAGACCTTCTGTTCTATATCCATCGATGCCTTGTTAAAATGACCAATGATGATATCCAGTATCGAGGTGCAGCGGTCCAGCAGTTCCGCCAGATTGTCGATGTCCATGGTGGCAAGAATCAGGTGTCCTTTATCAAACAGGGACTCAATCACCTGTTGATCCATCAGGGAAATGCCTTTCAGAAACATATCGATAATCCCGTATATTCCGGTCTGCAGGGCCCTTATGCTGATGCCTTCTATCCTGTCCAGCTGCCGGATATAATCCACCAGCAATTCCTTGGCCAGAATAAAGTGCTGCAGTGTAATGTGATCAAGATAGATCGGTTCCACATCAGCAATCCGGGGAATATCGACAAAGCGATGTTTCATGACGCTGATTTCTTCATACATCGTCAGCGGCCAGTGATGCCCATGCAGTTCCTCATAGGTTCTGGCATATCGGCACTCTCTGTAAAGGTCCGGCAGCTCTGAAACGCTTTCATGCACCTTGCTGGCGTGAAAGCAAATCCGGCCTGAGAAACTCTGGAAAATCGCTTCTCCGGCTTTTGACACAAACAGATGGAAAAGCTCCTCCAGCTCCTGGCGGCTGCGCTGGTGATACAGCAGGCAAAAGCAGCGGCTCT
>CACZPF010000485.1 GCA_902782975.1 uncultured Lachnospiraceae bacterium | reverse complement strand
TACAGTGAACTGCCTTCCGGCAGACAACAATTTGTCCTCTTTTATGGGCTGACACGAGCCAAGCAGCTGACTACAGGTACTTATGAGCGTTCGCCCAAGGAAATCCTGGAACTGCTCTTTGCCAAAGGCCCTGAAAATGGGATGCACTTCGTCGTTTGGGCCAACGATCCCAGTCTGTTTTTAGAAAACTACGCTGCTTCCCTTCGTTCCTTTGATTGTCGACTTGCTTATGGAATGGAAGACAAGGAATATAGAGGTCTTGTCGGGGAGAACGGTCCCAAGCACAGTTCACCGATGAATGTGATTTCCTATAACCAGATTGGAGACAATCAGAAGGTCCGTATGTACAGTAGGCCTACGAAGGAGTGGCTCAACAGTTTCCTGAAAAATGTGCGAGCCTATCTGAGATGACAACAAATGCAGGCAATAAAGTTTTTTATACAGTCTATATTGTCCACCAATCGTAAGGTAAGCGGCAGATACTGAATGAGCCAAATTATGCCGATATAAGAATTATATCTTTCAGAGGGTTGGAGTGTGATAGGGCCACCCCCCTGCTGATTCCATCGGACAAATCACCAATTTCAAAGTACATATATCAAAGACTTTGAAAAGAGGTTGTTTTTGACTTTGCCTGTGCACTATTGTACTTCGGCATGGGTGTGAGCAAGGAGATAATTATGCCAAAAAATCTGACAGATCTGGAATCCAATCTATATGCGCAGGTAAGAAATCACCGAAAAGTGGGAGATAATCTCCTGGAAGCGGTGAACTCACGTAACAGGGAAAGAATAGCAGAAAAAGAGTCTGATGAGCGCATGGCAAGGATGCGCAACAAATTAATTATTGTTGGTATTTTTGCGGTCGGAGCGCTGGTGGCTTATTTCTATTATAAAGCAACATTCGGGATGTTCTAATTATGGAAATAAAAGGATGGGATGAATTATTAGAGGCATTTGATCATCAAGTGAAAGTGTTAGAAAAAATACAACAGAATGATGAGGCGGAAGAAAAAGTCGGTCTCGATTCTTTACTGAGGAAGATAAATGCAGGGTCAAATGCAGTTCATTCAGTACAAAAACATAAGAATAATCTTCTAAGAACAGGTGAACTGTCAGAAACCGGTAAAGGTAATCAGCCTTTTAGTGTCAGCTTTTTACCAGGAAAAACGACAAATACATATGCTTCTTCAAACGGGTCTGGTAAAAGAGGTTTCTCACCCATTAGGGCGTCTTCAGGGATGTTGTCGAGTGAGCCAGACAGCAAGGATGCCTCGTTGCTAATTATCAAAGAAGAGGAAGAACCCCTTACCGAAGAAGATGTACAACTGTATCAGATTCGCAGAAGGTTTTCTGATATTACCGAAGATCGTGCACTTCACCAAATGGAATGTCAAATCCCTCTGCCGGTTTCTTTGTGGGAAGAAGCAGATGTACATGTTTTGTCAATAGACCGTCTCTTTCTTCAGCTAGGGAATCACCTGGGAAAAGGACAGATTTCAGATACTGTTCGGAAAGAAATGATTATCCTTTCCGGAACGGATAGAAAGACTGATTCCGGCATGAAGCTCCTGTACCTGGTTTTTACTTTGCTACAGGGCAATCCTTCACGGGATGCCCTGGCAGATGCTTTCGATAGAATCGGCATGATTCCTCCGCATGAGATTACTGCGGAGGGAGTTAGGATTATGGGCCGCGCAATCCAGTCTGCAGTAGCTGATCAGGATGCGAGGAATATGGAAAAAGACAGAAACAATCGATCCCGACAGGCAAAGTATAACCGAGAGAGAAAAAAAGCGGAACAACAATATGAATCCTCGAGACGCAGAGCGGATCGCTGGAGATAATAAACGTTATCACAGTACATGCTCTCGATAGAGCATGTACAAACAAAGTAAAGACCTTTTCGGAAGGAAGTGAATTGCAGAGAAGGCTTGTTTTCCTTGGACATTGAATGGAGGCATTGGATGAATAAACTGACAGCAGTATTCCTGAATGTTCTGGGGCGGGAAACTGGACAGGAGAACCGTGCGGCTACAGTCGCGATGGAAAGCATGATGGCGGTTTTTTCCTCAAAAACCGGAAGGTTGCTGTCCTCGGGGACCATTTTTTGTTCGGATGAAGGACACAAGCTGCAAAGGGAT
>CACZPF010000484.1 GCA_902782975.1 uncultured Lachnospiraceae bacterium | reverse complement strand
GGCGCAGCATTTTCTATGACTCCGGCCACGGGTCTGACGACACTATGGACAACTCCTGCCGGGCGTCCGGGAAGCCTAACTTAATGACATTGGACCGTGAATAGTAACCGCAGAAGATATCCCCCTCAGTTTACGGTTGTTTTTTGACAGGTATTGTTATATAATTGCTACTTGTGAAATTGTCATATATAATATGTCATTCAGAAAGGAATGTAGAGGACAGTATGGGAAACATCAGCATTGAGAAGAGAGAGCAGCTTTACGAAGGAAAGGCCAAAAAGGTATTTGCGACGAACGATCCGGATATCGTGATCGTCAGCTACAAAGATGATGCCACTGCATTTAACGGTGTAAAAAAAGGAACGATCCAGGGGAAGGGTGTCATCAACAACCGTATGACAAATCTGGTCTTTCAGAAGTTTGAAGCGGCAGGAATTCCCACACACTTTATCGAAGAACTGAATGACCGGGAGACAGCAGTAAAGAAAGTGGACATCGTTCCTCTGGAAGTCATCGTCCGCAATGTTGCCGCCGGCAGCTTCTCAAAGCGCATGGGTGTCGAGGAAGGCCGCGCCCTCCTCTGCCCGATCCTGGAGTTCAGTTATAAAAATGACGATCTCGGTGATCCGTTTATCAATGATGATTATGCTCTGGCGCTCGGCCTTGCCACGAAGGAAGAACTGGATACCATCCGCCGCAGCACCATGAAGGTCAATGAGATCATGAAGGAGTATTTCCTGAATGCCGGCATGAAGCTGATCGATTTCAAGATCGAGTACGGCCGTTATCATGGCCAGATCCTTCTTGCTGACGAGGTCTCTCCGGATACCTGCAGGCTCTGGGATGTCAATACCAATGAAAAACTGGACAAAGACCGTTTCCGCAGGGATCTCGGCAACGTAGAAGAAGCCTACAATGAGGTGTTCCGCCGCCTTGGGCTGGACTGAAAAAGGAGTTTGTTTATGATGACGACAGACCGTTATACCAGCCCTCTTTCCGAGCGTTATGCCAGTAAAGAAATGCAGTATATTTTTTCACAGGATAAAAAATTCCGCACCTGGCGAAGGCTCTGGATCGCTCTTGCAGAAACAGAGAAGGAACTGGGCCTGCCCATTACGCAGGAACAGATCGACGAACTGAAAGCCCATGCGGATGATATCAACTATGATGTGGCCAGAGAGCGTGAAAAAGTCGTACGCCACGATGTCATGTCCCATGTATATGCCTACGGCGAGCAGTGCCCGAAGGCAAAGGGAATCATCCATCTTGGCGCTACCTCCTGCTATGTGGGGGATAATACGGACATTATTCTGATGAGGGAAGCGCTCGCCCTGGTACAGAAAAAGCTTGTGAATGTGATCGAACGGCTGGCCAGGTTTGCGGATACGTGGAAGGGACAGCCAACACTGGCATTTACACATTTTCAGCCGGCTCAGCCGACATCCGTCGGCAAGAGGGCGGCGCTGTGGCTTCAGGAGTTTCTGATGGATCTTGAAGACCTGGAATATGTGAAGGGCAGTCTTAAACTTCTCGGGTCCAAAGGGACCACGGGGACTCAGGCAAGCTTTCTGGAACTGTTCGAAGGAGATCAGGAGAAGATCGACCGTCTGGATCCCATGATCGCTGAGAAAATGGGCTTTCAGGAATGCTATCCGGTTTCCGGCCAGACCTATTCCCGCAAAGTAGATGCCAGAGTATTAAATGTTCTTTCCGGCATTGCCGCCAGCGCGCACAAGATGTCCAATGATATCCGTCTTCTGCAGCATCTGAAAGAAGTGGAGGAACCATTTGAGAAGACGCAGATCGGTTCTTCGGCCATGGCTTACAAGCGGAACCCCATGCGGAGCGAGAGGATCGCTTCCCTGTCCCGCTATGTGATGATCGACGCACTGAATCCGGCCATTACTTCGGCAGTCCAGTGGTTTGAGCGGACTCTGGATGATTCCGCCAACAAGCGGCTTTCCATTCCGGAAGGGTTTCTGGCTGTGGACGGGATCCTGGATCTCTGCATGAATGTCACATCAGGCCTGGTGGTATATCCGAAGGTGATCGAAAAGCATTTGATGGCCGAGCTTCCCTTCATGGCGACAGAGAATATTATGATGGATGCGGTGAAGGCCGGAGGAGACCGGCAGGAGCTGCACGAAAAGATCCGCAAACTTTCCATGGAAGCGGGCAGGGCGGTAAAAGAGGAAGGTCTGGAAAACGACCTCCTGCAGAGAATTGCCCGGGACGAATCTTTCCATCTTTCGTTCGAGGCCCTGAACAATGCGATGGATCCTGCTCTTTATATCGGCAGAGCCAGAGAACAGACAGAAGCGTTTCTTCAGCAGGTAGTGAAGCCTGTGCTTGAAAGTCACCGCGATATGCTGGGAATGCAGGCGGATATCAATGTCTGACGAGGAGAATAAATTATGGTGAAAGCAGTAGTAGGAGCGAACTGGGGAGACGAAGGAAAAGGAAAAATTACGGATATGCTCGCACAGAAGGCGGATATTGTGATCCGTTTTCAGGGTGGCGCCAATGCCGGGCATACGATCGTGAACCATTATGGGAAATTTGCGCTTCATACCCTTCCCTCCGGCGTTTTTTATGATCATGTAACCAACATTATCGGCAATGGTGTCGCCCTGAATATTCCTGTCTTCTTTAAGGAGATCCGGGACATCATGGACAGAGGGGTTCCAGCGCCGAAGATCCTGATTTCGGACAGAGTACAGATCGTTATGCCCTATCATATCCTGTTCGATCAGTATGAGGAGGAGAGACTGGCCGGCAAAGCCTATGGATCTACAAAATCCGGTATCGCTCCTTTCTATTCCGATAAATACGCCAAGATCGGTTTTCAGGTCAATGAACTGTTCGATGAAAAGGCGTTAAAAGAAAAGCTTGTCCGTGTCCTGGAAGTGAAGAATGTCACATTGGAACATCTGTATCACAAGCCTCTGCTCGATCCGGATGCGATGTTTGACACACTGATGGAATACCGGGAGATGGTATCACCTTATCTGTGCGATGTTTCCTCGTATCTGTACCAGGCCATCAGGGACGGGAAGGAGATCCTCCTGGAAGGCCAGCTTGGCACATTGAAGGATACGGACCACGGGATCTACCCCATGGTCACATCATCCTGCACTCTGGCAGCTTTCGGTGCCATCGGTGCCGGCATCCCGCCCTATGAGATCAAAAAGGTGATCACTGTATGTAAAGCCTATTCCAGCGCGGTCGGAGCAGGTGCCTTTGTTTCCGAGATCTTCGGAGATGAGGCAGATGAACTTCGACGCCGCGGCGGCGACGGCGGAGAATACGGAGCGACCACCGGCCGCCCGAGAAGAATGGGATGGTTTGACTGTGTGGCTTCACATTACGGCTGCCGTCTGCAGGGTACGACAGATGTGGCTTTTACTGTGCTGGATGTACTTGGATATCTTGATGAGATCCCGGTCTGCACTGCCTATGAGATCGATGGTGAAGTGACGACGGACTTCCCGACCACCGGCAGGCTGGAAAAAGCAAAACCTGTCATTACTGTTCTGCCAGGATGGAAGACAGATATCCGCGGAATCAGAAAATATGAGGATCTTCCGGAAAACTGCCGCAGATATATTGAGTTTGTGGAAGAAAAGATCGGCTTCCCCATTACGATGGTGTCAAACGGCCCCGGAAGAGATGATATCATTTACCGGAGAGCATTATGAAAAATTCCAGACGTATCCTTGCGCTGGCAGGCGTTGTTCTGCTGCTGGCGGCCTTCTGTCTTCCTATGTTTTTTGCTTTTGGAGATAGTGAAGAACAGAAGGCAATGTTCCGGGCATCTCTCGGTATCGCGATCTTCGTGCCGGTTTTTGCCTATATCTGCATGATGGCTTATCGGATCTTCGGCAAAAAAAAGGAGAAACCTATGGAAGGAATTGCCAATATCATTTTTGATGTGGGAAATGTCATGACAGATTACGACTGGGAAGGATATCTGAGGGGATTTGGTTATCCGGAAGAAAAGTACCAGCGTCTGGCTGACGTGCTGTTCCGGAGCGAGACCTGGAACCAGCGGGACAAGGGAGATCATCCGGACGAATACTATGTGGAAGAATTCGTAAGCGCTGCGCCGGAGTATGAGCAGGAGATCCGGGAGATCCTCCGCCGTTCACCGGAATGCATCCATCAGAGAGAATATGCTGCCACCTGGGCATCGTATCTCAAAAATAAAGGATATCATCTTTACGTACTTTCCAATTACAGCGATTATATGCTGCAGGTCAACCGTAAGGATATGAAGTTCTTAAAATACATGGACGGCGCTGTTTTTTCCTGTGAGGAAAAGCAGATCAAACCGTATCCGGACATTTATCAGACACTGATCAGCCGGTACGATCTGGATCCCGCCCGATGTGTATTTCTGGATGACAGGCAGGAAAACTGCGATGCTGCGGCTGCGCTTGGAATTCATGCCATCCGGTTTATCGATTTTAAACAGGCGGCCGAAGAACTGAAAAAACTCGGCGTAGCCTGAAAAGAGAAAAACATAACAGAAAAGATTTTATCAG
>CACZPF010000483.1 GCA_902782975.1 uncultured Lachnospiraceae bacterium | reverse complement strand
CGTCTTCTGTATGAGGATCCGGCTACCGGCAAAAAGGTATCCAAGCAGGATGAGATCAATTTCTATAAAAAACAGCGCAGGGTTGCTCTTCACGGATGCGGCGTGATCAATCCGGAGGATATTCATGAGGCTCTCGGAATGGGAGCATACCAGGGGCTTAAAAGAGCTCTTTCCATGTCCCGTCAGGAAGTAATCGACGAAGTGCTCGCTTCCGGCCTCCGGGGCCGCGGCGGTGCAGGCTTCCCCACAGGGCGTAAATGGCAGTTTGCCTACAATTCTGAAAGCAGTGAGAAATTTGTGGTCTGCAATGGTGACGAGGGCGACCCCGGCGCATTTATGGACCGTAGTATTCTCGAGGGTAATCCGCTGGCCGTCATTGAAGGTATGGTGATCGCAGGATACGCTATCGGCGCGCAGAACGGTTATTTTTATGTCCGTGCAGAATATCCGATCGCTGTTAAACGTCTCCGTATAGCTATCGCTCAGGCAAGAGAAGCCGGACTTCTTGGAAGGAATATTCTGGGAACAGATTTCTCCTTTGACTGTCATCTGAGACTTGGCGCAGGTGCTTTTGTCTGCGGTGAAGAGACGGCTCTGCTTAACTCCATTGAAGGCAAGCGCGGTATGCCTCGTCCCCGTCCGCCGTTCCCTGCAGTGAAAGGTCTCTGGGGAAAACCCACTATCATCAATAACGTAGAGACCCTGGCCTGTGTTCCGTTTATCTTAAGAGAAGGCGCGGGCGAATTTGCCGAGGTCGGAACGGAAAGATCCAAGGGCACCAAGGTATTTGCACTTGGCGGCAAGGTCAATAACGTAGGTCTTGTAGAAGTTCCCATGGGAACAACGCTGAGAGAGCTGATCTATGACATCGGCGGCGGGATCCCGAATGGAAAGAAGTTTAAGGCAATTCAGACCGGTGGTCCTTCCGGCGGATGTCTGACAGAGGAATACCTGGATGAGCCGATCGATTTTGATAATCTGGTAGCCAAGGGATCTATGATGGGATCCGGCGGTGCTATTGTTATGGACGAAGATAACTGTATGGTCGACGTCGCGAAATTCTACATGGAATTTATCTGTGACGAATCCTGCGGTAAGTGTACGCCGTGCCGGATCGGAACCAAACGTATGCTTGAGATCCTGACAAAGATCACCGAGGGCAGAGGCACCATGGAGGATCTTGATACGCTTGAAGAACTCAGTGATACCGTGAAGACCAATTCACTTTGTGCGCTGGGTCAGACTTCAGCCAACCCTGTCAATTCGACACTGGCACATTTTAAAGATGAATATCTGGCACATATTGTTGACAAAAAGTGTCCGGCTCATGTTTGCAAGAACCTGATGGAATACTACATCGATCCTGATAAATGTATCGGCTGCGGAAGATGTGCCAAAGGATGTCCGGCAGACTGCATTAAGAAGACAGACTATATTGCGCCTGGTCACAAGCTGGTCTCCATGCATATCGATCCTGCACAGTGCGTGAAGTGCGGATCCTGTATCAACGCATGTCGTGTCGATGCCATCAGTAAGAGATAGGAGGAAAAAAATAATGCCGCTTATTAATATAAAGATTGACGGGAGATCCTATCAGGTAGTCGATGGAATGACTATTCTGCAGGCGGCAAAGGTCTGCGGATATGAGATCCCTTCCCTTTGTACGTATCATAACGGGGAATGTAATGTCGGTTCGTGCCGGGTCTGCCTTGTGGAAGTAAAAGGGGCGAGAGGCCTTGTTGCAAGCTGTGCTTATCCTGTGGCGGACGGGATGGAAATCTCTATTTCATCCCAGAAGGCGATGGAAGCGAGAAGACGAAGTGTGGAGCTGCTTCTGTCCAACCATAATCAGAACTGCCAGCAGTGCGTGAAAAACGGCAAGTGCGAGCTGCTTCATGTGGCGAATGTCACCCGCGCAAGGCCCGAAGCCTTTGCCGGAGAGCATTCGGAGACCCACTATGATGAACTGGCGCCGGGCCTTATCAGAGATACATCAAAATGTATACTCTGCGGCCGCTGTGTAGCCAGATGTGAAAATGCGCATGGCCTTGGTATTCTGGGCTATGAAAACAGAGGATTCAGGACCTTTGTCGGACCTGCTGAAAACAGAAGCTTTGCAGATTCTCCCTGTATCCAGTGCGGGCAGTGCGTGAAGGTATGTCCCACAGGCGCTCTTACGGAGCATTCAGAGATCCACAAGGTCGACGAGGCTTTCCGCGCAGGCAAACATGTGATCGTGCAGGCTGCGCCTGCTGTTCGTGCCGCTCTTGGTGAAGAATTTGACTATCCGGTGGGAACGCCGGTCACCGGCAAGATGATCGCGGCTCTCCGGAGACTGGGATTTGAAAAGGTTTATGATGTAAACTTTGGTGCCGACCTGACCATCATGGAAGAGGGAACCGAGCTTCTCGGCCGTCTCCAGAATGGCGGTGTGCTTCCGATGATCACATCCTGTTCTCCCGGCTGGGTGAATTATGCAGAGTATCAGTACAGTGATCTTCTGCCGCATCTTTCCAGCTGCAAGTCGCCTCATCAGATGCAGGGAGCCATCATTAAGTCCTTCTGGGCACAGGAACACAATATCGCACCGGAAGATATCTTTGTTGTATCTGTCATGCCCTGTACAGCCAAGAAGTATGAGAGACAGAGAGAGCAGCTGAAGGTCAACGGAATTCCGGATGTAGATGCTGTTATTACCACCAGAGAACTGGCGAGAATGATCCGCCGTGCCGGTATCATGTTCCGTCATCTTCCGGACGAAGACTGGGATCAGGATATCATGGGCGATTACTCCGGCGCCGGCGTTATTTTCGGTGTGACAGGCGGTGTTATGGAGGCAGCCCTTCGTACCGTATACTACAAACTGACCGGAAAAGAAAAAGAGGGTATTACCTTCAAAGAGGTCCGTGGCCATGACGGAGGGATCCGTGAGGCATCCATCGATATTGATGGTACGGTGATAAATGTAGCGCTTGCTTCGGGCATGCGTTCTGCCAAGGTCCTGCTGGACGAGATCCGTGCAGGGAAGAGCAAATATCATTTTATCGAGATCATGGGATGTCCCGGCGGCTGTATCAACGGCGGCGGCCAGCCTTATGTGCGGAGCACTCTTCTTCCGAAGGAAGAGCCGAACATCGAGGGTACCTATAAGGAAAAACGGGCACTGGCTCTGTACTCTGAGGACGAGCGGCAGGTGATCCGCCAGTCTCACAACAATCCTCAGATCCAGGAACTGTACAGAAGATTTCTTGGCGAACCGAATTCTCATAAGGCACATGAACTTCTGCATACATCTTATGCGCCAAGAGAGGGATTTAACGATATCGACCGCTGAGAAAGAATATCGAGCTGCTCTGTATGTTTGGATACAGATCGATAAATGTAATGAAAAGTCCGGGCCTGATTTCAGGTCCGGATTTTTCCGCATATGCATATGTATAAAGACCGGATGATCCTTCGAAGAAAAAATATGCATGCAAAATGTACGGGTTTCTTGGCTTTTTCCGTGCGGTGATATATAATTGGGAATCATACTTATAAGTCTGGAGGAAAATTATTATGAAAAAAACAGGTTTAAAACAGCTTTCTGCATGGGCTCTTGCGCTGGGTCTTACAGTGGCCTCTGCATCTGGTGTTTGTGCTTCTGAGACAGAGAGCATGCGGATCGCTGCCTTAAAGGGCCCGACGGCCATGGGTCTGGTACAGATGATGGATGCAGCACAGAACGGTGATCTCGCCGATGCCGGATATGAATTCAGCATCGCCGCTTCGGCAGATGTGGTGACGCCGCTTCTGGTCCAGGGAGAGACGGATATTGCATCGGTTCCCGCCAACCTTGCCAGTGTACTTTATAATAATACGAAGGGCGGAATAGAGGTCCTGGCGGTCAATACACTGGGTGTTCTTTATGTGGTGGACACTTCCGGCAGTGTGAAGAGTGTGGAAGATCTGAAGGGAAAGACCATCTACGCCAGCGGAAAGGGTGCGACGCCGGAATATGCTCTGGATTATATTCTGCGCGGCAACGGTCTGGATCCGGAGACAGATGTCAGTCTGGAATGGAAGAGTGAGCATGCAGAGTGCCTGGCAGCCCTCCTGGCAGATCCGGAGGGAATTGCCATGCTGCCGCAGCCTTTTGTGACCACGGCTCAGATGAAGAATGACCAGATCCAGGTGGTTCTTGACCTGACAGAAGAGTGGGATAAGCTGCAGGAAGGGGAAGAAGATCCTTCCGGCCTGATCACAGGGGTAACGGTCGTCAGAAAAGCTTTTGCCGAGGAACATCCGGAAGCTGTGAATGCATTCCTTTCCTCTTATGCGGAATCTGCTGCCTTTGCCAATGAACATGTAGAAGAAGCGGCAAAACTGATCGGCAGCTATGAGATCGTTCCGGAAGAGGTTGCTGTAAAGGCACTTCCCTTCTGCAACATCACACTGATCACAGGGGATGAGATGAAGGAGAAGCTTTCCGGGTATCTGTCGGTACTGTATGAACAGAATCCGGCTTCCGTGGGCGGAACGCTTCCGGCAGATGATTTCTACTACGTGATTTCTGAATAACGCGGACGGCCGGCGATATCGAGGCCGGCTGCCTTGTGGAGGGCTTTTATGAAAGGAAAGGGGCAGGGCGGAGCCCGTAGGCTTGTGCTGCAGTTTGCGGCCGCTGTATTCTGGATCGGATTATGGCAGGTGGTCAGTATGCGGGGAACGTTGGGCATTTTTATTGCCTCACCCTGGCAGACAGTGCAGCGTTTTTTTGAGCTCTGTCTCACCCTGCCCTTCTGGAAAGCCCTTCTTTATACAACTGGAAGGATCCTGACCGGCTTTTTTCTGGCTGTAACGGCGGGCACGGTGTTAAGTGCCCTGACGGCCGGATTTTACTGGCTGGATATTTTTCTGATGCCGGTGATGCGTCTGATCCGGACGGTGCCTGTGGTTTCTTTTGTTATCCTGGCACTTATCATGGTATCCTCCAGGTATCTGACACAGCTGATTTCCTTTCTGATGGCCCTTCCCGTGGTCTATATGAATGTGAAGAACGGTATCAGCCAGATGGATCCCGGCCTGAAGGAGATGGCCGGGGTTTTTCGTGTCACCTTGTGGCGGAAGATCTGGTTTATGTATGTTCCTCAGGTGATGAGTGCATTTGAAACCGGAACGGCACTGGCGCTTGGGTTTGCCTGGAAGTCCGGGCTTGCTGCGGAGGTGATCGGCATCCCCTCCGGATCTGTGGGCGAACGTCTTCAGCAGGCGAAGGTCTATCTGAATACGCCGGATCTGTTTGCCTGGACGCTGGCGGTCGTGTTTGTGTCGGTGCTGCTCGAGAAGGGCTGGCGGTGGCTGCTGCATTGCTTCGGGAATCCGGCGCCGGTACGAAACCGGCAGAAGGGGGAGAAGAAAAGATGAAGCAGATCGCTCTTATTCATGTCGGCAAGGCATATGACGGAAAATACGTACTGAAAGATTTTTCAGCTTCTTTTGAAAAAGGGGGCGTGTATGCCGTTATGGGGCCTTCCGGGGCAGGAAAAACGACCCTCCTCCGTCTGCTGGCCGGTCTTGAAAAACCGGATGAAGGAGAGATCACCGGCCTTTCTTCCGAAAAGATCGCCTTTGTCTTTCAGGAGGACCGTCTGCTGGAGTATCTGGATGCTGTTCAGAATGTAAGGTTTGCCTGTCCGGGATGCAGCAGGAAGGATGTGGAAGAAGCCCTCCTGCACATCGGGATCCCGCAGGAGGACGCTGTGCGTCCTGTCCGGGAGTATTCCGGCGGCATGAAGCGAAGAACGGCATTCCTGCGGGCGTTGATGTTTCCGTCAGATGTCCTTTTTCTGGATGAGCCGTTTAAAGGGCTGGATGACCAGATGGTATCCAGGGCTGCCGCTTTTTTGCTGGAAAACCGGAAAGACAGAACTGTGTTTCTGACCACGCACAGCAGAAAAGAGGCAGAACTCTGCGGCGCGGAGATCCTTTATCTGCCGGAGATATCTCCGGACGGCATCTGAAACGGCCGGAAGCGCCGGGAGGCAGTGCTGCTGTGAGCTGCTTTAGAGAAGACGGTATCCGGCCGGCATTCCGGGGTGATCGTACAGATATCGTCCAGAGGGATCTTCCGGTCGCCGATCAGCAGAAGGCGCTGGTAAATATCTACCCGGTGGACGATGCCGGAATAATTTTCGTACCGCCCCATGATCTGAAAGGCTTCGTGGCAGGGATCGGTGCAGGGAACATAGTAGAATACAGTGGCGGCCGCGGGAGGGTATGCGTTCCTGCGGCTTTTTTGAGTCAGCGTCCGGAGAAGGGTAATCTGTTGATCTAACAGCGCCAGTGCTTCCTCCGAAAGCTGTCTCTTTTTTTCGTAGCG
>CACZPF010000482.1 GCA_902782975.1 uncultured Lachnospiraceae bacterium | reverse complement strand
CGCATCAAATCCTGTGGTATTGTACGAATAAGTATTATAGTCCATCTCATATTCGTACATATCATTGTAATTCACGACCCGGCTGATATCACCGCAGGTCACGATCAGACTGTTCTCAGAGATCCTGCTGTCTGTATACTGTCCTGCAAATTTCGGATACCGGACCGGATCTTTTTCCTCCACCGTAATATGGGAGGAAAGTTCGTCATACCGTTCCAGAAGTCTTCTTATGTTCTCATCATAATTATTTTCCTGGACGATATAATAAATCGTGACATCTTTATCAAGATTCGAGATAATATCCTTTGTCTGCTCAGACAGAACCGTCAGTTTCTGATCCGTCATATCGATCTGCGTATAAGCCGAAGGAACTTCTCCGACGATCAGATTGACAGCGATCACGGCTGCTGTAAGGATCGCTGTCAGAGCCATACTGTAGGAACCGTTTTTCAGGCTTCCCCGGTCAGTCCCCCAGCGTCGTTTTTCGATGGACTGTACGGTGAGGAACAAAAACAGTGCGACGACAGACAGATAATAAATAATCCCTGCCACATCCAGCATTCCCTGGGCAAATTCTGAAAAATGCTCTGTTACAGCAAATACATTTAAGATTTTCTGGATCAGGCCTTCATACACGGATGGCCTCGTTATATACAGGCCAGTCAGAGCCGCTTCCGCGATTGCCAGAATAATACCGGAAAGCACCGCTTTGCCGATCATCCGGTAAATGATATAAGCCAGCACAGCTGCCAGAGCAGCCAGTGCGTAAAAAGATCCCTCTGCCGTTTCAGGAAAGAAGGACGCGATTCCCTTCATCACATAGCTCACAAACAAGGCGAAAAACGTCAGTACTGCCGCAATGACCTGGCTTTCTGTCAGGGAAGAGATAAAAAGTCCCACGGCCAGATAGGCAGCCCCCAGCAGAAAGAATCCCAGCAGAGCACAGTAAGTCTCGGGAAACGCAACCGTTCCGAACCGGGAAATGATCAGCGGATAAAAAGCCAGCACCAATACAGGTACGGCATAAACGCTTATCAATGCCAGATATTTTCCAAAGACGATGCGGGATACAGACACAGGTGAAGTAAGGAGCAGCTGATCTGTTTTCTGTCTTCTTTCTTCCGCAAGCGTACGCATGGTCAGTACCGGCACCAGGATCAGAAACGCGATCAGGATCGACTGCAATGTATAGGCAAATTTTGGATACATCCCCTGCAGCTGATATGCTGTAAAATAAATTCCTGTAAACGCCAGCAAAAACGCAATAAACACATATCCGATCATCGAGGTGAAAAATCCCCGGATCTCTTTTTTGTAAACGGCTCTCATGCCTCTTCGCCCCCATTCTTTTCTTCCATATCAGATTTGCTTTTCTTACGTTTGAAGAATGAGGAACGTCCTTTGGCTGTGTCTTCCGGCTGGTCTTTTTCCTCTGTCAGTTCCAGGAAAATATCTTCCAGCGATACATGGGTATGGGTCATTTCCAGAATCGGCAGATTTTCTCCGGCAAGCGCGAAAAATACGTCCTTTCTTATATCTGCTCCTTCTTTTATACGGATCTCCAGATCCACTGCGCCTTCTTCCTGAGCCGGACTGAAGGTAATATCCTCGATATTTTCAATGCCGGATAAAGCGGAAGATATTTTCGCCTGATCTCCTGCTGCTGTAATATGCAGAGATCCGGAACCCTTCATCAGCTTTGCCAGATTGTCCGGTGTATCACTGGCCACCAGCTTCCCGTGCGCAATGATCATGATATGATCGCAGATCGCACTGATCTCCGAGAGGATATGAGAACTTAAGATAATCGTATGATTTTCACTGAGCTGCCGGATCAGCTCACGGATCTCGATGATCTGCTTTGGATCCAGCCCTACCATCGGTTCATCCAGGATAAGGATCTCCGGATCGCCAAGAATAGCCTGCGCGAGGCCGACTCTCTGCCGAAAACCTTTGGAAAGATTCCGGATCAGCCGGTTTTCCACTTCTGTAATTCCGGTCAGTTCCATCACTTTTGCGATACTTTCGTCGATTCTGGCGGAAGGGATTTTTTTAAGTCCTGCGGCAAATTCCAGGTACTCTTCCACTGTCATATCCGGATATACGGGAGGTATTTCCGGAAGATATCCTATGGACCGCCGGGCTGCCTGGCCGTCCTCTACAATATCGTGCCCGTCGATCAGGACCTGCCCTGCTGTCGGTGCAATATACCCCGTCATCATATTCATTGTTGTGGATTTTCCCGCGCCATTCGGTCCCAGGAAACCGTAGATCTGTCCTTTTTCAACTTTAAAAGACAGGTCATCCACCGCCGCATTACTGCCGTACTTTTTCGTCAAATGATTTACTTCTATCATCTGTCTGCCTCCATTCAGAATTTGCCGGCGGAAAGGGATTCTTAATAATTACCCTTTGCACTGTTCGTCAAAGTATAGGATTGTTTTCTGAAATTTATGTGATAAAATTGTGTTCAAACTGTGAAAAGAGAAAGAAGACTCTTTCCGCAGGGGACAATTTGAAACATGCATAGGTCTGTCTGGATAGTTTATGAGATGGCAGATCAGAAAGGAAGGACGATATGAAAGCCTTATTTATCGGAGGAACAGGAACCATCAGCACAGCAATCGTAAAAAGACTTGTCACCGAATTAAACTGGGAGGTCTGGCTCCTCAACCGCGGGAACCGGAATCATGTCCTTCCGGAAGGGATACATCAGATCATAGCAGATATTCACAATGAAGAAGATGTCGCAGAGAAGATCAAAGATATGTTTTTTGATGTAGTCTGTGAATTTATCGGATTCCATCAGGAAGATGTAGAAAGAGATTACCGTCTGTTTAAGGGAAAAACAAGACAGTATATGTACACAAGCTCTGCTTCTGCCTACCATAAACCGGCGGCAAATTATATCATAACCGAGGGAACCACACTTGCCAATCCGCACTGGCAGTATTCCCGGGACAAGATAGCCTGTGAAGAGTTTCTTATGAAGAAATACCGGGAAGAGGGTTTCCCCGTAACCATTATCCGCCCCAGCCACACCTATGACGAGCGGAATGTCCCCCTGGGCGTTCATGGTAAGAATGGTTTCTGGCAGGTCATTAAACGTATGCAGGAAGGGAAACCTGTCATCATTCAGGGCGACGGCACTTCTTTGTGGACCTGCACATTTAATACCGACTTTGCTGTAGGTTATACAGGCCTGATGGGCAACCGC
Organism: uncultured Lachnospiraceae bacterium; assembly: GCA_902782975.1. Taxonomy (GTDB): domain Bacteria; phylum Bacillota; class Clostridia; order Lachnospirales; family Lachnospiraceae; genus Blautia_A. Next base: position 4,023 of record CACZPF010000482.1, on the reverse strand, counting down.
CACGCCATCGGCGAAGCCTTCCAGATCACAGGAGACGAAACACTTACCTGGAACCAGATCTATGCTACCATCGCCGATGCGCTCGGTGTCGAATTAAAGCCATACCACGTCGCTTCCGATTTCTTATCTGCCGCAGGAGATAAATACGGCTATGACTTCGACGGAAGCCTGACCGGCGACAAATCCGTTTCTGTCGTCTTTGACAACAGTAAATTAAAACATGCAGTTCCTGATATGAGAACCTCTGTCCGCTTTGACCAGGGTGTGCGGATCGCCCTCGACTACGTACTTTCGCATCCGGAAGAATGCCAGAAGGAAGATCCCGAATTCGACGCCTGGTGTGATAAAGTAATTGCTGCCCTCGAAAAAGCTGCCGCAGAAATCTAATAGGACTCTTACGATGCAGACAAATGAAAACTACGAAGAACTGACAACCACCGCAAAATCCTTCCTGCAGGTTCTTACCTCCAACAACCTGTATTATGGCCTTTTTCTGCTGGTTGTTATGATCGTCGCCGTCAAAGCTGTTGATTTTATTTTTATTCCCATCCGGAAAAAAAGAAAGGACAATATTCTCTATAATTTTTTAAAGGGCTGTCTGGAAGCGCTGATCGTCATCTTCTTCGGCCTCAAGATCCTGTCCCTTTCGGAAACACTGTCCAAATTTGCCAGCCAGATCCTGATGTCCTCCTCCCTGATCGTCGTGGTCCTCGGGTTTGTTTTTCAGGAAGGCCTCAGCAATATCGTGCATGGGTTCATCCTTACTCTGTTCAAGCCCTTCAACATAGGCGACCGGGTAAATATCACCATCGACGGACAGCGCATCACCGGATATATCCAGTCCATCAATCTGAGAAATACAGTGATCCTCAATGTCATGAATTCTTCTTCTGTCATTGTTCCCAACTCCAGGATGGATCTCTGTGTAATCGAAAACAACTATTTTGGAATGGAAAAAATCAGTTCCAACTTTCTTGATCTTTCCATTACCTACGAATGTGATCTGCAAAAGGCGATCACAACGATCGAAGAAGTGATCCTGGCCCATCCTCTGGTCCAGAAGGTCCGGAAAGAGAAGAATATTACGGGCTCCATCAATGTCCTGGTCCGTGATCTCGGGGATAACGGTATTATTCTTCGTACCGCAGTTACGACACTGACCGTGGAAGAAAATTTTATTGCCTGCAGTGATATACGAAAAGCCCTGGCTCTCCGGTTTAAAGAAGACCCGGATCTGGAATTCGTCTACCCGCATGTACACATTGTAAAGTGAGCACAAAGGGCAGCAGAAACACAAAGAGACGGTCTTTTTGTGCAGAGAACAATGCGCAAAAGGACCGTCTCTTTGTATTCTTGTGGACAATTCCCTTTTCAGTAAACTTTTTCTAATTTTACTTTGTCAAGATAATACAGGAAGTCCTCCTTCCGGCACATGGCTGTGCCTTCCAGCATTAAGGAGGCTGCGGCGGCTGCCATTGCGTACCGCAGATACTCCGGCAGGGCGAGGCCTTTTTCCATGGCAAGGCAGCAGCCTGCAGCCATGGAATCCCCCGCACCCACCACTCCTTTCACCTCCCGGGCGATGGCGGGTGCATAAACAGCCTCTTCCCGGTCGACGATCATGGCTCCGTCTTCTCCCATGGAAACACAGACCACTTCGGCCCCAAGAGCGATCACCTTTCTGGCTGCGGCAGCTATCTCCTGATGGTTCCGGCAAGTGCAGCCGCAGGCAGTTTCGAGCTCGTAAAGATTCGGCTTTACAAGATAAGGCCCCGCCTTAAGGCCATTCAGGAACAGCTCTTTTTCTGCATCCAGAACCACCCGTACAGGCAGATCTTTCACGTTTTCAATCATCTTCTGATAAATATCAGAAGTTACTCCCCCGGGTACACTCCCGCTGATGACAAGAATATTACTTTTCTCTGCATATTTTCTTACCAGACGATGCAGTTCTTCTAAATTCTCAGCCGATACGGCTCCTCCTCTTTCATTGATCTCCGTAAGATTGTGGTTCTTAACATCGATCACCTTGATGTTGGTCCGGATCCTTCCCTGTGCTTCTACGAATTCGTAAGGAATCCCTTCTTTCTGCAGACGGTTTTCCAGTTCTTCTTTATTCTGCGAATAATTTAACCCGATGCAGACCAAACTGCTGCCCAGATTCTTTAATGCGGCAGCCACATTGACCCCTTTGCCGCATACGTCGATCCTGGTCTCCAGCACCCTGTTTAACGCACTCACCTGAAAATCCGAAACCATAACGCTCCGGTCGATACAAGGATTCATATTCACTGTCGTTATCATAAACGCCTCCGTTTTTTCCCTATGCCAGATCTGCTAAATCTACTGCCGCCAGTTTGATTGCTGCTAAAGTATTCCTGTTCAGTCCATTACTGTAATGTCTGCCTCTGAACCTGCTGCAGACCACGTCCCCGGACGCTCTCCCTCGATCCAGTAAAATCATATCACGAAAAACGCTCTCCGGCAATTTCCGTTTCCTGATTTCCGTCTGTTACTATCCACTGTCTTGTCCGGATAGTAACCTCCGTCTTGCCTTTTCCTGCCGTAATATGATAGGATTATCTGCAGGAAAAGAATAATATAATATTTCAAGATGCACGTAAGAGAGGAAATTATGACACTTCAGATCAGAAATATCCGCCATCTGGTCACCTGCGACGACCAGGATCAGATACTGGAAAATGTCCATGTAATGATGGAAGACGGCGTCATTACTGCCATTGACAATATCATAAAAGATGCCGATGAAGTGATAGACGCCCGGCATATGGCCATGTACCCGGGTCTTATCAACACCCATCACCATCTGTACCAGATCTTCAGCCGCAATCTTCCCGCCGTCCAGAATATGGAGCTCTTCCCCTGGCTAAAATATCTTTACGAGATATGGAAAAATATTAATCCAGATGTCATTTATTACAGCTCCATGACCGGCATGGGAGAACTCCTCCTGTCCGGCTGTACGACCTGTTTCGATCACCATTACGTCTTTCCCAGGGGATGCGGCAGCAATCTTCTGGAGGCTCAGTTCCAGGCAGCCCAGGATCTCGGCATGCGCTTTTATGCCTCCAGAGGCAGTATGGACCTGAGCGTTAAGGACGGCGGCCTTCCTCCGGACAGTGTAGTTCAGACCATCGACGAGATCATGAAGGATTCCGAAGACGCGGTCAGAAGATACCACGATCCTTCCAGATATTCCATGCGCTCTGTAGCCCTCGCTCCCTGCTCCCCCTTCAGCGTCAGCGGCGACCTGCTAAGAGAGTCCGCCCGGCTCGCCAGAGCTCTGGGAGTACGGCTGCATACCCATCTTGCCGAGACGAAGGACGAAGAAGCCTATACCCTTTCGCATTTCGGTATGCGTCCCCTTGCATATATGGAAAGCCTCGGCTGGGTGGGAGCGGACGTTTGGTATGCCCATGGGATCCATTTTACGGAGGAAGAACTCTCCTTCCTTGCAGAAACGGGGACCGGGGTGGCCCACTGCCCTATCTCCAACATGAAGCTTTCATCGGGTGTCGCCCGTGTGCCGGAAATGCTCAAACTGGGTGTTCCTGTCGGTCTGGCTGTCGACGGGTCTGCCAGCAACGATGGTTCCAGCCTTCTGGAAGAACTTCGGACGTCCTACCTTCTTCACCGGCTGCACTCCGGATACAGTGCCCCCTCCGGATACGATCTCCTGAAGATCGCTTCCAGAGGAAGCGCACGCCTTCTGGGCCGGGATGATCTGGGGCAGATCGCGCCCGGTATGGCCGCAGACGCATTCCTTATAGACGAACGACGGCTTTCCCTGACCGGTGCCATGGAAGATCCCGGGGCGGTTTTCGGAACGGTGGGACTCAGAGGAAATGTGGACATAACGATCGTAAACGGAAAGATCGTTGTAAAAGACGGACATCTTGTCCGGACAGATGAACTAAAGATCGCAGAAGAATCCGAAAAAGTCATTCAGAATTACCGTTAAAAAACCGCGGGGAAACGAGAAATTGTTTCTCCGCGGTTTTT
>CACZPF010000481.1 GCA_902782975.1 uncultured Lachnospiraceae bacterium | reverse complement strand
TGCGGCGTTATTGTCGGCGCAGAAAGGATCCTGGTTATCGATGCCGGCCTTGGCATGGGCGGAGATCTGAGAAGATATATTGAAAGTGTTGTGGGGACAGGCAAACCCATGTTTCTTATCTGTACCCACGGTCATACAGACACGATCGGAGGCGCCGCTTTATTTGATGAAGCTTATCTGAAGCATGAGGACCTTCCGATGGTCAAAGACAGTCTGGATCAGGATTTTGTTCTTGGCCAGATGAACGGCTGGACAAATCACATTCCGGAACTGGAAGCACAGGCAAAGCTTTTGTGTCAGGATCTTTCGAAAGTACAGTTTAAGGACCTTCACGAAGGAGACCATTTCCATCTCGGAGGAGTGCATGTAGGAATTATGTGCATTCCCGGTCACACCGAAGGGAGCATTGCCGTCCGTGTGACAAGAGAGGGAGTTCAGACGACGACGTTTGTCGGGGATGCTTTCTCGGCAGGAATGAATCATCTTCACCGGATGAACCGGAATCAGCTCCTTGATTACAAAGAACGGCTGAACGCATTTATAGGAAAACTTTATCACGATGAACCCATCTATTCTTCTCATCTGCCGGTGCAGGTGGGGATCAGTGTGGGCTGCGATGTGGCGAAGGCATGCGAAGAAGTTGCCCTTGGACTCGGCACGAAGTATGATGCTCCATTTGATTTTGGCTGGGGCAAAAAGGAAAACGCTCCGGATCTGCGGGTGCATTTTGTGAACAACAATTATATCGTTTATAACCGTGATCTGATGTAAGGAGGGAACAGTAATGAGCTTTAAAATTGAAAACGGTATTTTAAAAGAGTATGTGCCGGAAAATCATGAAAGTTATATTGAGATCCCTTCAGAGGTCACAGAGATTGCGGATTACGTATTCATGAACCAGATGGATCTGGTTGAAGTGAAACTGAATGACGGACTTAAAAAAATCGGAAGACAGGCCTTTGAAGGATGCCGCAATCTGTTAAAATGCGATCTTCCGGAAGGAATTGAGGAGCTTGGATTCCGCTGCCTGGCAACGGTCCGGGTGACGAGCGTTCATCTTCCTTCTTCGCTTAAAAAAGCAGAGGACGGTATTTATGATGGCTGTATGAATTATACCGAACTTGTGGTGCCGGGGAATATTAAGTCCATCGGTGAAGTTGCCTTTTCTGCCAACAGGAGTGTGCGGAAGGTGCGCATTGAAGAAGGCGTAGAAAAGCTCTGCCGCCGTGCCTTCAACGGAAATCCGGAGCTGGAGGATATCACACTTCCTTCTACGATCCGTGAAATGGAAGCCTATGCATTCGACGGAACCATGGCTCCCCGGTTTGTCGAACTGTCCGGTGAAGTCAAACGGGTATGGGATGATTCCTTCTGCGGCTGCCAGGGTCTTGAGCAGCTTACACTGAACGAAGGAACAGAGGAGATCGGGGTCAGGTCTTTTGCTTACTGCGGAAATCTGCAGCAGGTCAGTTTCCCGAAAAGCATGAAGAAATTCAATTATCGCTCCTTTGCCAGCTGCCGTAAGCTGAAATGCATTACACTTCCGGAGCAGCTGAAGGAAATTCCGGACTACTGCTTCTATGCCTGCTGGGGTCTTGTGGAGATCGTGATCCCGGAGGGTGTGACCCGTATAGGAGACAGTGCTTTTGCAGGATGCGAAGGCCTTAAGAGAGTTATTATTCCTTCGACCGTAAAAGAAATCGGACCGCGGGCATTCGAAAAATGTAAAGCTCTGGAAGAAATCATTCTCCCGGATGGAATAGAAAAGATAGGTTATCTTGCATTTGCAGACTGCCATCTGGCTAAACCGGTGATCCCGGAGGGTGCCGAGGTTGGAGAGATGGCCCTGCTGTAAGTGGACAACAGGGGCGGTTCTAATGTCATTAAGTTTAGCTTTTGCCATCGAACAGCCGGCAGGAATTGTTCATAGAGACGGCAGACCCCTGGCCGGATGTAAAGAAAATGCGAACATCGCTGCAGGTGCCGGAGCACTTTCTCCGCGTATGCGAGTTTGCGGAGGCACCTGCTGACAGGCGGCGCAGCATTTTCTAAGACTCCGGCCAAGGGTCTGACACCACTATGGCTAACTCCTGCCGGGCGTCCGGGATGCCTGACTTAATGCCATTGGAACCGTCCTCTTACTTTACCCTTATTGTTGGAGGGACTGATTGATATGCAGACACTAACAGGAAGAACTTGCCTGATCGCCGGAGGCTCGGGCGGGGATGGAGTGGATATTGTTAAAGCCCTTGTAAAGGGCGGTATGAATGTTGTTATGATGACGCACCAGGCCTCCCAGGCCAGGGACCTGGTGGACGAGATCGCGGCAGGTGGTTATCAGGGAAAATGTATCGCCGTAGAAGGAAAAGGAGGTCCTGCGGAAAAGGACCCCGAAATTATGGCGGCTCTTGAAAAGGAGTGGGGATCCATTGACGTGATCATTGCAAATACAGGAGCAGACGGGAAGAGGGATGATATAGAGACCCTGCCCGTTGAAGAACTGGTAAAAAGCATGGAGCATCTGGCAGGCGGCAGTTTTTCGATGATGCAGACTGCTCTGCCGTTCCTCAAAAAGAGCAAAGCACCGCGGGTGATTTTTATGACGACAGTAGAAGGCATAAACGGAGGAACACATGAGAGCTTTGCGAATGCTGTGGCGAAGGGGGCTGTGCGCTCACTTATTGTAAACAGTGCTGCAAGACTTGCAAAATATGGTATAACAGTAAATGGAATTTCCAAAGGCGCCATACCGAGGACGGTGGGGCATATCGATCCGGATTCCCCAAAGCCGGAAGAAATACTCGATAAGATCCCGCTGGGGAGGATCGGTTCTCCCAAAGACCTGGCGGAGGTGGTTTGTTTTCTCGCCAGCGAGGAGAGCAGTTTTGTGACGGGCGAGATCATAAACGCAGCCGGAGGTCTGCAGCTGGGGTAAGGATATGTATTCAGGTAAAGCAGACAGGATGGTAACAGAAAAATCGTTCGACAAATATCGATCATTTACATAATCCGAAAGGAAAGGTCATATGCGTGATTGTTTAAGGTTTGACAGTACTGTTTATGAAATAAGAACGTATGAAGCAGAAGATGTGTCGGTCACTTACCGTGCCTTTGAAGGGATTCCTTACTGTGAGCATCCGGAAGATGAGATTCAGAAGCTGAACCTCTATGCACCGGAAAAATATTTTGAAGGAGGAGAGATAAACGGTTATTCTCTCCATACAGCCCCCATTTTTCTTCCGAATTCTGTGGGAGGCTATATGCCGGGTCCCTGTGAGAAACCGGGAAAAGACCATAAAGGAAATACCAACACGCTTGTCTATGCACTGGCAAGGGGTTATGTAGTAGCTTCTGTCGGAATAAGAGGAAGGACGACACCGGGCCGCGCAGGAAAAGCACCTGCTTTTGCAGTGGATATGAAAGCCGGGATCCGTTATCTGAGACATAATAAAGAGCTGATTCCGGGAAATACGGATCACATGATAACCAATGGGACCAGTGCGGGAGGTGCGCTCTCTGCCCTGACCGGAGCTTCCGGAAATCACCCGGATTATGAAAAATACCTGATTGAGATTGGAGCGGCTGAAGAGCGGGATGATATTTATGCTGCCAGCTGCTACTGTCCGATCCATAATCTCGAACATGC
>CACZPF010000480.1 GCA_902782975.1 uncultured Lachnospiraceae bacterium | reverse complement strand
AGTAAAGAGCTTTGTCGTTTACTATATTAATAAGATATTGCCCAATCAGAAAGGACCTGCTTATGAATCAATCATCTTTTGGAAACAAATTTGTCATCACGACCTGGGGTGAATCACACGGCAAGGCTCTGGGAGCCGTTGTTGACGGCTGTCCCGCAGGACTGCCCCTCACAGAGGATGACATACAGAAATATCTTGACAGGCGAAAACCCGGACAGGGTCCTTATGCCACCGCACGAAAGGAAGGGGATCAGGTCGAAATTCTCTCCGGTGTCTTTGAGGGCAGGACCACCGGAACGCCGATCTCCATGGCGATCTTTAATAAGGACCAGCGTTCCCGTGATTACGGCAATATTGCATATACCTACAGGCCCGGTCATGCAGACTATACCTTTGATGAAAAATACGGCTTCCGGGATTACCGGGGCGGCGGCCGTTCCTCCGGCCGTGAGACTGCCGGCCGGGTTGCCGGCGGCGCGGTTGCCTTAAAGCTTCTGGAATCTCTGGGCATAAACGTCTTTGCCTATGTATCCGCTGTGGGTCCTGCTGCCATCTCCTCCATCGACAAAGAAGAGAGGGACCGCAATTCACTCTGCATGCCGGATGCGGAAGCTTTTAAAAAAGCAGCTGCCTGGCTTGATACCTGTATCCATGACCAGGACAGTTCCGGCGGCGTCATCGAATGCCGGATCACCGGGGTTCCGGCAGGTCTGGGAGATCCTGTTTTCGGTAAACTCGATGCTGCCCTTGCCGGGGCCATGATGTCCATCGGTGCTGTTAAAGCAGTCGAGATCGGCGACGGCGTCCTTGTCGGAACATCCAGAGGGTCCCTTAATAATGATTCCTTTTATATGGAGGCGGACGGGTCTGTCGCAAAGGCCTCCAATCATTCCGGAGGGATTCTTGGCGGGATCAGCGACGGAAGCGAACTGTTTTTCCGGGTTCATGTAAAACCGACTCCTTCCATCAGCCTTCCCCAGAAGACGATCACGAACGATCATCAGGATACTACTCTGGAAATACATGGCCGCCATGATCCGATCATCGCCCCAAGGGCTGTTGTGGTGGTGGAAGCGATGGCCGCTCTGGTTCTTGCCGATGCTCTGCTTTCGAATATTAGTGCCCGTCTGGAATCGGTTCAGCGTTTTCATAAACCCTGAATTCCATGCAAAAATAAAGGCGTGAAAAATGATCATCCATTTTTCACGCCTTATTCTTATTCCCTTATTCTTATTCTTCCGGTACCGTCCAGATATGAATACAGTTGGGCTTGTCCACTTTGATCGGACGGCCCTTCATGATCATCACATTTTTCTGATAATCGATGGTAAAGACATTGATCTCGTTGCTTCCGTGATTTACCACCGCGATATGCTGGTTATCGGGGAAGATGACTAGATCCTTCGGATAATCTCCGCTTACCGGAAGTGTGAACTTTTTGGTCAGGGTTCCGTCCTCCGGATTGATCTCATACATGGAAACGGTGTTCTCTCCTGCTGTCGTACAGAACAAATGCCTGCCGTCCGGTGCGAGAGCAAGACCGGAAGCCGCACTGTGAACGGCATCCTTGTCATTGATCTTGGTCAGTGTCGTAATGCTCTGGATCAGTTCAAATTCCGGCTGACGTCCCGAGCCGTCGTAGGTGTATACCTTGATCTCATTGCTGAGTTCAAACAAAATATAGGCATAATTCCCGTCCTGGCTGAACCGGATGATCCTGGGGCCGCTTTCTCTGGGGCACCGCAGAATATCGACCAGCTCCAGCTTGTCGGTTCGTTTATTGATCTTATAGATCTTCACCTGGTCGATGCCGTTATCGACTGCGCACAGATACTTGTTGTCCGGGGTAGGACGGACACAGTTCACGTGCGGCCGGAAGTTGCGCTCCGCAACGCTTCCGAGCCCGCTGTGAAATACACCGTCCATCAGGCTTCCGAGTCTGCCGTCCCGATGTGTATGCACGACCGTGACTTTTCCATCATGATATCCTGCCACATAGAGGTATTTTCCGTCAACATCTGTAGCCAGGAAACATCCTCTCATACCATCGATATCTACACTGTTGATCCGGGACAGATCGCCGTTCGTATCCCGGCGGAATACTGCCACACCTTCATCTTCAATGGAATAAAGATACTTTCCGTTTTTGGAAACAGCCGTGTGCGAAGCATTGCTGACCGGCACTTCACTTCGTTTTGTCAGAACTCCGTTTTCTACATCTACATCATAAACCGTGATTCCCTTACTGCTGCCATGTGTATAAGAGCCTACATACGCAACATACTTCCGATCATCCATCCGTACTGCCTCCTGTGTATTCCTTTTCTAAAAAATCCTCCGATCTGTCTGCCGGCAGATCTGTTCCATCAAAATATCCTTTTCAGCGCGTTTTCTACAGCTTCCAGAGTCTCATCAAGGACCTGGTCTGTATGCGCTGCCGAGATAAACATGGCCTCAAACTGGGAAGGAGCAAGAAGAATCCCCCTGTCCATCATCTGCCAGAAATAACCTTTATATCCATGAAGGCCTGTATCCGATGCTTTGGCAGATTCATAATCCCGCACCTTCTGCTCCGTAAAGAACAGGGTCCCGAGCGATGCTTTATAGTTTGCAGACGCAGGAAGGCCTTTCTCCTTCAGGATCCTGCTGATCCCGCCGAAAAGCCTGTTCCCCTTTTCTTCCAGCGATGTGTAGACTTCCGGATGCGCTTCCAGATACTGAAGCTGCGTAAGCCCGGCGTGCATGGCAACCGGATTGCCGCTTAATGTGCCCGCCTGATAGACAGGTCCTGCCGGGGCGACCATTTCCATGACATCTTTTCTGCCGCCGTAGGCTCCTACCGGCATTCCTGCTCCGATGATCTTTCCGTAGGTCACGAGATCCGGCCGGATGCCGAAATATTCCGCTGCGCCTCCGAAGGCGAGACGGAAGCCGGTGATCACTTCGTCAAAGATAAGAAGGGCACCAAATTCATCACAAAGAGACCGGAGACCCTCGAGAAATCCTTCTTCCGGAAGCACCACGCCCATATTGGCAGCAACCGGCTCTACGATCACCGCGGCCACCGAATCCGGACAGGCTTCAAAAAGATCCCGTACACTTTTCAGGTCATTGTAGGAAGCCATCATCGTATCCCGGGTACAGCCTTCGGGAACGCCGGCACTGTCCGGCACGCCGCTGGTCATCACGCCGGAGCCGGCACTCACCAGCATGCTGTCTGTATGCCCGTGATAGCAGCCGGCAAATTTGATGATCCTGCTGCGTCCCGTATATCCCCGTGCGGTACGGATCGCGCTCATGACGGCTTCTGTGCCGGAGTTCACCATACGGATCATTTCAACATGAGGAATATGGCTGCAGATAAATTCCGCCATCTCCACTTCTATCTCCGTGGCACATCCGAAACTCAATCCCTTTTCACAAGCCTTGATAACACTCTCAAGAACCAACGGATGATTATGCCCCAGAATCATCGGACCCCAGGAACAGATGTAATCGATCAGGCGGTTTCCTTCTACATCGTAGACATAGCAGCCTTCGGATCTGTCGATAAAGCGCGGCGAACCAAAGACGGAGGGCCCGGACGCCAGGGTCTGCCCGAGGCTTTGTCTCTCCTCCGGCGTAAATCTGCCGACTGACTGATAAGCCCTGACCGGGCTGTTTACGCCGCCCGGGATGACTTTCACAGCTCTTTCAAACAATTCACCGGAAGATCTCATCATCCGATTCTCCCTTCATCCATATATTTTGCCAGTTCTTTTGCATAGTAGGTGATATAGATCTGTGCTCCGGCCCGGTAGGCAGCGACAGCCATTTCCTGTACGATCCGTTCTTCATCGATCCATCCCATCCTGGCTGCTGCCTTCACCATGGCATATTCTCCGCTGACGCTGTAGGCGGCCATGGGAACATCCGTCACGGCACTGATCTCGGATACCAGGTCAAGATAGGACATTGCCGGCTTCACCATAATGATATCCGCGCCTTCATCGATATCCGCGAGGGCTTCCTTCATGGCTTCCCGTCTGTTGTGGAAGTCCATCTGATAGCTCTTGCGGTCGCCGAAGGAGGGAGCGCTTCCTGCCGCCTCCCGGAAGGGGCCGTAAAAAGCAGAAGCAAATTTAACCGCATAGGACATGATCGGAATATCCTTATGTCCGCCCGCATCCAGACACTCGCGGATCGCCATGACACGGCCATCCATCATGTCGGAGGGTGCCACCATGTCCGCGCCGGCTTCCACATGGCTGAGGGCTGTCTTTGCAAGGAGCGGAAGGGTAGCATCATTATCCACATCGTGCCCGCAAAGCACACCACAATGACCATGCGACGTATATTCGCACATACAGACATCCGTAATATAATACAGATCGGGGAATTCCTTTTTTGCTGCGCGAAGAGCTTTCTGGACTATCCCATCCGGATCATAGGCACCGCTTCCCACCTCATCCTTGTGGTCCGGTATGCCAAAGAGCATCAGGTTCCGGACCCCTGCTTTGGTCAGCCTTTCCAGTTCGTAAGGGAGACGGTCGATACTGTAGCGGTACTGCCCTTCCATAGATGGGATCTCTTCCTCGATCCCCTGCCCTTCCATGACAAACAGCGGATAGATCAGGGATGATTTATCCATACGGGTCTCCCGCACCATGCGCCTGAGCGCTTCATTTTTTCTAAGCCTTCTCGGCCTGTTTAACAGGTCCATGCTTTCTCCTCTTTTCTATAGTTCTTCCTGGATCTTTTCCAGATTTCTTTCTATGTCTTTCTTTGTATGTCTTTCTTTGTATGTCTTTCTTTGTATGTCTTTCTTTGTATGTCTTTCTTTGTATGTCTTTCTTTCTACGTCTTTCTTTCTACGTCTTTCTTTCTACGTCTTTCTTTCTACGTCTTTCTTTCTAGACTTCTTCCTGGATCTTCTTCCCGTTTTTCATCTCTTCCACCAGCTCCACCAGACTGTCGATGGTCGCTTTCTCTGCCACAAACGTCTGCATACCGAGGGCATCGGCCGCAGCCTTTGTCTGCTTCCCGATGCAGGCCGCCTTTACAAGAGAATAATCCAGTCCTTTAGTGCCTTCGGCAAATCCTTTGACGGTGGATGCGCTGGTGAAGACGGCACAATGGATCTTTCCCTGCTCAAACCCTTTCCTCTCATCGACCAGAGAACTCTTTTCAAACCGTGTGCAGTAGGTCGGCAGATCTGTTACAAATGCGCCAGCTTCCTTTAACTGTCTGACCAGAGAGGCATTCCCTTTCTCCGCCCGGGGGATCAGGATCTTTTCGCCGCCCCTGACCTTCGACGCGAGTGCGCTTCCCAGAGAATCCCCATCATAGGTCTCCGGGATCAGGTCCGCGATGATGCCTCTTTCCTTCAGTTTTTTGGCGGTTCCTTCGCCCACTGCCGCGATCTTTGCGCTGCCGAGAGCCCGGATATCTGCTTTCAGGTTCAGCAGTTTTTCAAAGAACACGTCCACACCGGTGGGGCTGGTGAATACGACCCACCGATACTCTGATAATTTTGAAAAGACCTGCTTCATCTGTTTGCTGTCGGGCATCGGAACCGTAGAGATGGACGGGATTTCCAGCACTTCGGCCCCTTTTTCGCGAAGCTTCTCGGATGTCACCGAGGAATGGCCTTTCGGCCTGGTGACCAGCACCTTCCACCCGAAAAGAGGCAGGTTTTCATACCATGCAAACTGTTTTGAAAGAGCAACTACCTTACCCACCACAATAATGGCCGGCGTTTCTATATGCGCTTTTTCCACTTCACCGGCGAGGGTGGAAACCGTCGCCGTCACCCGCCTCTGCGCGGCCGTGGTTCCCTGCTGAAGAACGGCTGCCGGCATATCAGGATCCATGCCGTTCGCAAGCAGCCCATCCATGATATCCCGAAGACCGGTGATCCCCATCAGAAATACCAGGGTTCCCTGTGTATCTACCAGTGCCTTAAAGTTGATATCGTATGCCTGTCCTGCTTTTTTATGTCCGGTAATGATATGAAGGGATGAACAGCATTCCCGGTGTGTGACGGGAATTCCGTTGTAGGCAGGAACAGCGATCGACGAGGTAACGCCGGGCACTATTTCAAAGGGAATATCATTTTCTGCCAGGAGTTCCAGTTCTTCGCCGCCGCGCCCGAACAGGAACGGATCTCCTCCCTTCAGACGGACGACTTTGTACCCTTTCAGGGCTTCTTCCAGAAGGATCTGATTAATGTCCTCCTGGGGCATCGTGTGATTACTGGAACGCTTGCCGACGAATATGATCCGGGCGGTTGCCGGGATCAGCCCCAGAATGCTGTCCCCGATCAGGCTGTCATAAACGACTACATCTGCTTTTGTGAGGACATCCTGCCCTTTGATGGTCAGAAGTCCCAGGTCTCCGCAGCCTGCGCCTACCAGATAAACTTTGCCTTTTTTCATTCTCTCCTCTTTCCTGATACACCCTCGTATACCATGCATTTGTTTGAAATATGTCTATATCAGAACTTCACCTGCAGCTGTTTTGCCAGATTTTTTTTATCTTATCAGAATTTCACCTGCAGCTGTTTTACCAGGTTTTTTTATCTTACCAGAACTTCTCCTTCAGCTGTTTTGCCAGGTTCTTTCCGATTTCTTCTGCCTCTTCTGCATTGCCGGTGAGGCATCCTTTCCTGATCTTCTGATCTTCTTCTGTATAATACAGACCCGACAGGATCAGGGAACCGTCCTCAATCTTCGCATATGCGGCAATGGGGGAAGAACATCCTCCGTCCAGTTCACGGATGAAGGCTCTTTCCGCCAGGGCACACAGGGTGCCTTCTTCATCATTCCACTCTTTGAGGAAGGAGGTATCTTCTCCTTTCCGTCCCTGAATGGCGAGGATTCCCTGACCGGCGGCCGGTATCATTTCCTCCGTCGTAAAATACCGGCTGATCCGATCTGCCAGGCCCATTCTTTTCAGGCCGGCTGCCGCCAGGATCAGGCCGCTGTATTCTCCTTCATCCAGCTTTCGAAGGCGTGTCTGAAGATTCCCGCGCACACTCTTTACTTCCATATCCGGAAACAAAGATCTCAGCTGCAGGATACGCCGCTGGCTTGAGGAACCGAGAGGCCTGGATCTGTCCAGTTCTTTTGCGCCCTTCGGGAGGACCAGCACATCTCTTGGATCTTCACGTCTGGAAAAGGCCAGAAGCGGAAGATCCGGGTCTGTCTCTGCAGGTACATCCTTCAGACTGTGGACGGAAAGATCACTTCTTCTTTCAAGAAGAGCTTTATCCAGTTCCTTTACAAAAAGTCCCTTTCCGCCGACCTTGTCCAGCGTGCGGTCCAGGATCTTGTCCCCGGTCGTTTTCATCGGCAGGATCTCGACCGTAAGGTCAGGATGATGCTCCATGATAAACTGCTGTACGGAGACCGTCTGCGCCATGGCAAGCAGACTTTCCCGGCTTCCGATGACGATCCGCTTAACATGCATATGTTCTGCAGGAACGTCTATCTGTTCTGCAGGAACGTCTATCTGTTCTCCAGGAACGCTTATTTCCGTTTTCCTCATTTTTCTTACCATGATGAGCCATGCATGCTCATTTTCCTTTTATTTTTCCCGCACTTCAGTTTCCATATTCTCTCGAGACTCTTGCAAGAGCATTCTGGATCTCTTCTCTTACGCGGCGGGCTTTTCTGTGGTCAAGGCCGCTGGCCGTGACCCCTACGACCATTTCATCTTCTATATAAACGCCCGGGAAGTAAAAATCGCATTTATCCCGGTCACTGGAAATATTCACGTAAATGCCTTCCTCTTTGCAGACCCTGTAGATATCGTCATTGAGCTTGGAATCGTTGGTCGCAGCAATGACCATATACGCTTTGGAAAAATCCGACCGTTTAACCGGGCGCTGGTACAGCGTGATCTGCCCGAGTTTTCCCATCTGGCTTACTTCCGGCAGTACCTGAGGCGCAACCACGGTGACATTTCTGGTAAAGGATAAAAGTGTTTTAATGCGGCGCGAGGCAATATTCCCGGCGCCGACGACCACAACATTTTTATCCGACAGATCTACAAACATGGGAAAAAAATGTTTATTCTTCATAAAGTTTCTCCAATCCCGCAACACATGAAAGGAATATATCAGGGCTCAGGGAATCCCGCAGTCCGAAGATCAGCTTAAGTACGACCTTTCCCGCCGCTGCGTTGAGATTTTCCTTCAGTTTTTCTTTATCATTATCATCTACCGGAAGCGCTTTCAGCACTTTCTGAATGCGGCGGTCCATATCTTCCACCGCATCTTCTTTCAAAGTCATGACTCTGGGGATCACATCCTGGCCGGAATACCATTTAAAGAATTCCGCAAGCTGGTCCTCCACAATGGCTGACGCAGCCTTCAGGTTTTCAGCTTCCGATTCATTGACGGCATCCTGTTCTTCTTTTTTTGTGCTGAAGCTGTCCATATCATAAAATGTAATGCCCGGTATCTCACGGATGGACGGCTCGATATCCCGCGGTACCGCCAGATCGATCAGAACCAGTCCCTGCGGAACACGGATCTCATCAAACTGTTCGCGTCTTAAGGTATAATTCGGACTGGCCGTCGCACTTACTACCAGATCACAGGAGGGAAGGTATTCCATCCTGTCCGTGTAATCCAGCCTTCCGGCTCCCATTGGGATGTCCACGATCCCGCTTCTGTACTGCCTGACCGTCACACGAACGTCCGCACCCGCGTCCATCAGCGCCTGGGCGGATACCCGGCCCATCTCACCGTTGCCGATGACCATCACCTTTTTCCCGCTGACTGTATAGCCCTGCTTTTCCAGCATTTTTAATGCCATATGAATGACTGAGGCATTCCCGTGGGAAAAACTGATGTCTGTCTTGATCTTTTTGCCGGAAGTGACGGCCATGCGGAATAATACCTCCATGACACCGTCGCTCGCAAAATGCTCCCGCGCCAGGCTGAGGGCTTCTTTTACCTGGGTAAGGATCTGATCCTCCCCCATGATCTGTGATTTGAGCCCAGCCGTCATAAAGAAAAGATGTTCTGCCGCTTCCCGGTCTTTCCGGGTGATAAAAAAGGATGCCCATTCTTCTTCGGGCACTTCCTTGATCTGGCACAAATAGTGATAAAGAGGCACATTTTCATTCTCCACACTGGCCCACAGCTCAAGCCGGTTGCAGGTAGACAGAAGAACGCAGCCTCTGATCCCATCCATTAATTTTATTTTTTCCACAGCTTCTCCGGCCTGTTTTTTAGTAAAAGAGAAACGGGCTCTGACATCTACAGGTGCCATGCTGTGGTCGATACCGATCATCAAGATACTCATTCTATCCTCTTTCATGGCGCATTTAAAGCATCGCGTTTTCAAATTTCCGGCCTGAAACTGCCGGTTTTCAATGATTTTGTGCGGAACCTTTTCTGCGCCTTCCCTGGTTGAATTTGGAACACAACACCAAAGCCGGCATTTTTTTGCCAGCCATTCTTATGATACTAACTTCGTCCTTTTCTGTCAACAAGCACAGCCGGGATTTTCCGATGAAAATGTTACTATTGTTAACGACCCCGGACACACAAAGGCCGCTCCCATCGCTGAGAGCGGCCTTTGTCATTTATGGATGGATCTGTCATTCTCCTGCCGTCATAAAGATATAACCGTTTTCGGAGGCAAACGCTTCTGCCGCACTGTCTGCTGTTCCGAAAACATACCGCACGCTGCTGCCGGAGAAGGGATCGCCGGATATTTCGTTCACCCCGGATGGAATCATCACGGCTTCGGCAGAAATCCCGCTGAAAGCTTCGTCCTCGATACTGGTCAGGTTATCCGGCAGATCCAGGATACCCGGCAGAATCAGCTCTACATCGGTGTTGACCGTGAAGAAACCGCCCAGCGGGCTGTCCATGTACTGCACATAATTGTTTTCGTAGTACGCAGTTCCCTTCAGCACTGCTTCAAACAGCCATGGGTAAGGCCGAAGATCCAGCATTGTCAGCTGAACATTCGTCCCAAAGCAATGAAGCTCTTTTAATTCCGGCTGCGCGCCAAGAGTCAGGCTGCGAAGCGGGACATTGCAGCAGCTAAGGGTCCGAAGTGTCAGGCTGCTGACATCCAGTTCCTGCAGACCGACATCATACAGATCAATATACTGCAGGTTTGTGTTGGCGGAAAAGTCTGCCTGCGTCAGGGCGGGGCAGCTGCTGATATTGACTACGGTAACCTCGCTCAGATACGAAATGCCATCAAGGCTGCTCAGTGTATTGCTTCCGGACAGGTTGACAGGCTTGTGCCGGCCCTCATCGTCCAGTGCCGCAATTTCTTCCTCCGTCAGCCATCCGGAGCCATTCGTATCAAAGGTTTCCGCCACAAAGGCACGGAATACAGGATCCGGAAAGTGTTCTTCGTCTACCGGAATCTCTTCAGAGATCAGTAATTCGGTTTCTGCATCCACGCGCAGCAGGTGCGTGTTGTCGATTTTGTACTCAACATAGTTTTCGCTCTCGGTTTTCGTTCCGTTTGCAACACATTCCGCCAGGTGCGGACAGCCGCGCAGATCCACCATCGTCAGGTTCGTGCCATGGCAGTACAGACGCTGCAGATCCGGCTGACTGCCCAGTATCAGGGCTGTTAACGGGTTATCATTACAGACCAGCTCTGTCAGCGTAAATTCGCTGGCATCCAGGGATGTCAGGGCGTTCGTGCTGCAATCCAGTTCTTTCAGCTCCGACAGGCCCTCCAGATCCAGTTCCTCAAGTGCGTTGCCCCAGACTTCTACATGGTTCAGCCTGGTATTGGCCGTCAGGTCAATACCCGTCAGGCTGGGAGCGCCGTCCAGCAGGATATAACGAAGCTCCGGGAAGAATTCCATCCCCTGGACGGATGTATAATCCGTATCTTCCGTACAGAAGGAATCGACTGCCAGGATCTCGGCATCTGTAAGCCAGCCGCTGTGATCTTCGTCAAAGGAGTTCGCCACGATCATCCTGAATGTATCATCCGGAAAACTGGCGGCACTGAGGCGCAGCTCCTCGGGCGTCATGTGGATGTTCGCCGCTTCGATCAGGCAGTCATTGCCGCTGCCCACGTCCATCGCACTCCATCGTGCGGAGGTACTGCCATAGTAAACATGAGTGGAATCATGACACAGGGAATCACACCCTTCAAAAGCGCCGATGCCGATATAGGTCACTGAATCCGGGATCGTGATGCTTTCGATCTGGCTGCAGTTTCTGAAGCAGTAATTGCCGATCTCCGTCATTCCGGATGACAGGGAAACGATTTTCAGACTGCGGCAGTTTTCAAAAAGACCTTCACTCAGCTCTGTGATACTCTCCGGGAGGTTGTAATCCTCCAGACTGCTGCAGCCGGCAAAAGCATACTTTCCGATACCGGTGACCGTATCAGCGATCTCGATCGTTCTGGCATGATTGAGATAACCGAAGGCTTCCTCTCCGATCCAGGTCACCCCTCTGCCGACACGGATCGCCGTAATCTGAGCACTGTACGGATCCCAGGGCGGCGGGTTCTGATTCCGGCCGTCATAATCCGGAATAGCCGTATCCTCCCCGTCCCCCATGTTGCTGTCATCAAAGAAAACGGTCAGCACACCGTCATCGTCGAGACTCCAGGAAAGATCTCCTGTCAGTCCATTCGTCACTGCAGTGGTATGCAGCACTGCACTGGTCAGAGGCTCATTGCCGCTCTGTATAGAAACCTGATTCCAGTCCGCCTGCAGCCCATCAAAATACAAATCCTCCAGCGCATTACAGTCTTGGAAGGCGCTGGTTTCAATCAGGGTCAGACTGCCCGGCAGGCGCACCGTCGTCACGGCGCTTGTGCCCCTGAAATTTTCTGCGCCAATACCCTCTACAGAATACTGAATTTCGATCGATTTGAGATAAGGTGCGTATATATACCAGGGCATCTGCCCGTCAGGCAGGTATCCTGATCCGCTGACCGTCAGGCGTTCTTCTGTTCCACTAACGGACCAGTATATGGTTCCTCCGACCGCGCCCGGCACAGTCCCTGACCGGAAAAGGCAGT
>CACZPF010000479.1 GCA_902782975.1 uncultured Lachnospiraceae bacterium | reverse complement strand
GGATCGCTCAGCAGTTTCATGGTAACATGGATAAGCTTCCCGTCATCCAAGAAGAAATCGATCACCGTATCCCGGCCTTCCACGGTCTTCAATTCCGGAAGCACATCCAGAACGGCAGAACTGTATTCGGACAGATCGTCTCCGGTGAAAGCTTTATAGTAATCTTTCAGGAAATCAAAATAGCTTTCCAGCAGCCATGTCATCTGCTCCCAGGAGATTTTTACACGGATGATCCGATAGATTTCATCGGAAAATTGGGAATAACTGCCTTTATCTGCAGTCACTTCATAAGGATGCAGAATATCTGCAAGAGACCATCTCTCATACTTTTCCGTTATCCCGCCTTTTATCATATTCTTTATCAAAGAATCGTAAGGAATAGTCATTTCAGGGATCACAGGCTCCATGGCAACAGTCAGATTCCCATCCTTGATTGAAAATGTTCCCGCTGAAGATGATTCTTCGCCCTCCGTCAGACCGTACTTTGCAGAATATTCGTTCTTTTCTTTGTCGAACTGAGCATCAAACATCAGCTTTATGCCATCATGCGATGACAGATCTCCATGTATCTGGAGTTCCTTAGTATCGCTGCTTAAAAATCTGGATTGACCATCCAATGCTTTCAGCTCGTCCGGCAGAAAGGCGTGTTGGTAAAATCTATCTATAAATTCAGAAATGGATGCTTCAAGTTCTTCTGTCAGCTGCGCTTTATCAGAAATAGTCGTTTTGTTTTGTTTTTCATTTTCGACGGTATTGTTTTCGGAATCTGCTCCAGGCAGGTCGGCCATATACATATCAGAATCCAGGTAATAATAGGCGCCTTTATGACCGACGCCGGCCATCACGGCGTCTTCCGGAAGATACATGAGATCAGCATCGGCGGGTTCTCCGGGAACGTCCCTGTATAAAACATTATCCAAACAATAATATGTCTGGTCATCCGTGAAAAAAATTTGAATATCATCCATCTTCCCGGCAGTATTTCTGTGCTCCTTAAATACATACTCACCGTCGATGTATTCCGCGTGCATGAGGCAGCCGCCGTCATCCGGTGTATCATAATAAATGAAATAGGGGATGTCACCGGCCATTCCCAGGAAGTGAATCTTTGCCTCCGGAGCTTCACTAAAACCTATAGTTTCCATACTGAAGACGCCGTCCTCGTCAAAAGTGCCATGTATGATTTCCAGAGTGTCAAGGATATTTCCGTCATCATCTACTTGACGGGTTGAAAAAAATAAATCATTGTCATCATTAATAAAAGTAAAACACGCACTGTCGTTGATAATATGAATCTTATCGTCTCCGACATGAGTATATCCCAGTTTATGCAGCCGGGTATCCGGGTCGGCCACATTTCTCCTGTTTATTTCTATCAGAATGGTATCTCCGGCAATCCCCGCATCTACAACATGCTCTATCTGCGTCGTGACTTCACCTGCGTCAAAGCTATAGAAGAGCAGATCTTTATGTCCCTCATACTCAGAATCGGCAAGCATCAGAAGCGTATTATCCAGGATGCCGAGTAGTGAGACCGATTCTCTCTGATCAACGATCTCCTCTGTCATATCGGTTTCCGGGTCATAACACCAGACGGTTTCAATGGAATGACCAGATGTAAAGTAGATTTTGCCATTATAAGAAAGAAAATCACCTTCCATTTCCCCGCCGACGTTTTTTTCCTGTTCACTTGCAACGACAGCTGTCGGGCTGTCTGCATCATTAATCAGAACCATTTCTCGGGCATCTTCTGAAATAAGATAATCATTCTCCCCTGAAGAAAACACTCTTACCTCTTCGGCTGGTATATTTTTGAAAAAAAGCAACTGTGCAAATGCGCAGGAAAGCAAAAATCCTGTTACGCGTCTGTTCTTTCCCATCCAAGACCTCCTTACAGTAAGTTAACAGAGACATTCCTGCAGATACGCCGCCGGCTTGCCGGAGTATATATGCCGGCTGATCCTCATTCGTACAAAGAACAACGATTCAAAAGATAATATAGCATAAATCCAGGGATTATGTGGTATTTATTACACGGGGTTCATAGAGACCGGGAGGTTACTGCATGTGCGCCATAACGACTGCAGCTGCAGGCGCTATGCAAGCGTGAACATCGCAACTTTTTTTCCCTGACCGAAAGAAAAGGAGCTGATAGAATATAGACATCGACAGGGAACAGCAAGGTTCCCGGCGAAGAAGTCAGGCAGAGAACCGACTTCGGTGAGCGAAGGCTTTCCTGCCGGATACAGGCGCATACAGCAGCGCTGTCAGAAAATTG
>CACZPF010000478.1 GCA_902782975.1 uncultured Lachnospiraceae bacterium | reverse complement strand
GAATCCCACAAATTTCGGATCTTTTCCGATCACTTTGTCGGTAAAACTCCAATATACCGCCTTAAGAAATGGATATCCCATAATTACAAAAACGATAACGATAATAGGAATCATGGTGATCAGAGCCAGCCGAATATCCTTTGTTCGCTGTGTAACAATTTTATTAGATTTATTATTCTTCATTTCTGCAGATCCCTTCTCTATCACCAGATAGGATACTGTCTGATCAAAACACAAAATGAGGCGGCACAAATGCACCGCCTCATGCCTCAGAAAAAATAACGATAATAAACTATCAGACAGTTCTTCTTACAATCTCTTTATAAAGATCGTTCTGTACAGACTATTCTGTAAAGGTCGTTCTGTATAGATTATTCTGCATAAAGTTCCAGCAGAGATTCTTCAAAGATACCAACTGCTTCTTCAGGAGAAAGGTCATTGATCAGCATTTCCTGACAGGCCTTAACACCATACTGGCTGGCAAATCCTGTCATAGCGCGTTCATCTGTAGGAGCCGGATAATAAGAATTTACAGCTGCCTTTGCAGATGCCATCCAGGGCTGATTTCCTTCATCTTTCCAGAAGTCTGTCTCATCCAGTCCGTTGAGAACCGGCTGCCACATGGAACCCATTACCTCGATCATACCTTCGTAGCTATCTACATCAGTAAAGTAGTAGCGGATAAAATCCTTCGCGGTCTCTACATTTGCACCGGAAGCAATTACGCCGAAGCAGTTGGAACCGGAACAGATATACTGGCCTGCAGGACCTGCCGGAACCGGAACGATCTGGGTGTTTTCATATAATTCAGGGTTGTCATTTTTCATGGAAGCCTGTACAGAACCGGCATTGATAATGACGCCTGCTGTTCCTGCCAGATAAACCTGGTTATTGAACATGTCATCACCGGTTACAGCATCCGGAGAGATCAGTCCTTCTGTATAAAGGGATTTGATAAAGGTGAATGCATCAATGGTTTCCTGAGAATTTACAACTACATTACCTTCTTCGTCTACAGTAATTCCGCCAAAGTCAAGGATCATTGTACGTACGAATGTCTCAGCATCTCCGCCGCCTGAAGCGCCCATTGCAAATCCGAGTCCATAGAAGCCGTTTGCCGGATCGTTGACCTGTGCAGCCTGCTCTTTAAGCTCTTCCCAGGTAGTCGGCATCTCAAGACCTGCCGCCTCCCAAATATCTTTACGCACATACATACCAGGGGCAGTGAAAGCCTGAGGAACCATGTACTCGACATCGCCGAAAAGGCCTACGCCCTTAGCTGCATCCGTAAAGTCAAAGTCATCAATAATGTCTGTCACATCTGCGAGCTGATCAAGAGCACCGAACTGTCCTACCAGTGTGTTGTCGCCTACGATAAGGTCGGGCGCATTACCTGCTTCGATAGCTGCCATAAGTTTCTGCTTCATATCTGCAGCAGGAACATTGACATAGTCGATCTCTACATCGTTTTCTGCTGCGAATGCATCCACAACTATCTTCATCTTTGATGCATAATCGTCAACATACTCTGCCTTGTCCCAGAAAACAAGTTTTTTGGATTCCTCCGCCATTGCTACATTGGCGCTGCACGCAAACATTGAAACTGCTGCAGCCGTTGTCAGGATCGATACGAGTACCTTTCTGTTCATGATTTTGCCTCCTTATAAAAATTTTTATATAGTGCTCTTACCAGAGCTGCTATTCTTATCGTTTTCCGTTCTCATCAGAACTTTCCTGTGTTTCTTTAGTGAACAGAAAATATGGTAAACCGTTTTACCTAAACTGCAAAAAAAACGGATTTTGACATTTATTTCCAACAATTCATCCGATTTATCAGTGTTCTAAAATGGTGTTTTTAGTAAATCGGTTTACTATGTTCATATTATAAACACACTGAAACGATTTTTTCAATACCTTAAAACTCCCAAAAAACAGGAATTAAATTTGTACATATTCCACAACGCCTGTTATGTGCGAACGTGACAGGTAAAACCCATTTTATCCCATGAAGAAGGGCGGGTGAAAAAACATTTTTCACCCGCCCTTCTTATGAAACCCGTATTTCTTTTATTATAAAGCCTGTATTTCTTTTACTGCTGTATCTTTTCTTCGTCTATCCTGCCGCTTTACATGTATTCAGCCACACTGATCCACTTTTCAAGAAGCTCTCTCTCTGATTCCTTATGCTTGGTCAGCTGGGCTGCGGCCACCACCGGCATCCAGGTTTGGATATACTGGATGGCCATGTCTGCCTTTTTGCAGAACAGGTGAAGGTATTTATCCGCCAGTTCCGGCTGCTCCAGGGAGAAGCGTAAATATGTGATGGCTGCGTCAGCCCCTGCATTTCCGGATGTGGCGTGGGACCAGTCCAGTACACAGTAACTGCCATCCTCGCGAATAATGACATTGGAGGGAACAAAATCCCCGTGGCACAGCTTGGTGTGGCGCTTCATGCCATGGATACGCTGCAGCAGCTCATATCTTGTGCTGGCGTCTATCTCCGTCAATGTGTTGATGGCTTCTTCCATTTTGTAACGTGTATTGCGAAGGCGGGGCGTCCTGTGGGAGCCCACCTCCAGCTGGATATCCACCAGTTTTTCCAGATATTCCTCTGCCTTATCAGGATTCTCCTTAAGCAGGGTATCCAGGGTCTTTCCTTCCACATATTCCATGGAAAGAGCCCAGCCTCCGTTGGCCGGCGCTACGCCCAGGACCTTGGGTACAGGAACGCCCGCTTCTTCTACACAGGCATGGATGTATGCTTCATTAAAGACATCTGCCTTTGGATGAGAAGCTGTAAACTCCTTAACGATCACATTGCCTTCTCTATATACAGTTTTGTAGGATTTCTCTTCCAGGATCTCTCTGTTTGCCATAACGTCGTACCTCCTTATAATCTGCCCCTGTGTAATTACAGTTCAGCCGCTTCTCTGGTATCTCTTCCGTAATAAGCCATCAGATACAATTCTCTGATCTCGCTCATAAGCGGATATCTGGGGTTAGCGCCGGTACACTGGTCATTAAAGGCATTCTCTGTCATCTCATCCAGGGTAGTCAGGAAGTCTTCCTCCTTGATGCCCCAGTCCTTGATGGATGAAGGAATACCGATGGTCTTTTTCAGTTCCTCCAGTTTTTCGATCAGAAGGTCGAAGGTTTCCTGATCATCTTTTCCCACAAGACCATTGTAGCGGGCAACATCGCAGTAGCGTTCCAGGGTATGGGGATATTCATACTGCG
>CACZPF010000477.1 GCA_902782975.1 uncultured Lachnospiraceae bacterium | reverse complement strand
TCGTATGATCAGAGCGGATATTACGAAGCTGTCGGATGTAGATGCGATCGTTAATGCAGCGAACAGGAGTCTGCTTGGCGGAGGCGGCGTGGATGGAGCAATTCACAGAGCCGCCGGCCGCGATCTGCTGGAAGAATGTCGCGGCCTTCACGGCTGTGAGACCGGAGAGGCAAAAATTACAGGTGCTTACAGGCTGCCCTGCAGGTATGTTATTCATACGGTTGGTCCGGTCTGGGGCGGCGGTAAACACAGGGAGGCAGAGCTTTTGGCTTCCTGCTATCGGAACTCGCTTCAGCTGGCTGTTGAGAACGGGATCAGAAAGATCGCATTCCCCTCCATCTCAACAGGTGCCTATCATTTTCCTAAAGAGCAGGCTGCGGAAATTGCCGTGACAACTGTCAATGAATATGTGGAATGTCATCCGGGAGCGCTGGATCTTGTAGAGTGGGCTTTGTTTGACGATGAAACGCTGCAGGTGTATACCGATGCCTGGGACAGGCTTTCTGAGAACAGAACCAGCCGATGACCAAAGCCTGGCAGGAAGCCGGCAAAGGATTAATTATTCAGGAGATAATACAGCTATGGGCTTATTTGATATTACCGATGAAAAACTTTGTGCGTTCTACCACCGTGCCTGGCTGGAGGCAGACCGCGGCAAGGTGGATACGCGAAAATATCCCTATCTGGACAAGGCTTTATTGATCTACGCCAAAGAGCATCACTGCTCTTACGATGAAGCTTTGATATTTGCAAAAACAGGAAAGAAGCTGGGACGTCTCTCCGAGTGAGGCGTCAAACCATTGTGTGGAATGAGAGGCGGCTGTGAATAGCAACCGGATGTCAGAACAATTCCACCGAAAGATCATGTGTACGGATTCAGGACGAGGTGAAAAAGATGGACTATCAGATTATTCAGATTAACCCAAATACATGGCGGATCGAGGATGGCGGCGTGCGTTTCTTCCTCCTTGCAGGAACAAAGAAGGCTCTCCTGATCGATTCCGGGATGATGGTGAACAATGCCTGTGATATCGCGAAGGGGCTGACCGACCTTCCGATCTCTCTGCTTAACACACATGCGGATCGTGACCACATTGGAAGCAATGAGCAGTTTACGGCCTTCTATATGCATCCTGCGGAGGAGTCGGTTTACCGCCGTTCCGGAAAACCGGGGACGATTATCCCGGTGCAGGAAGGCGACGTGATCGATCTTGGAGAGCGGAAACTTGAGATTATCGATCTTCCCGGACATACGCCTGGAAGTATTGCTGTTCTGGATGTAGCCGGCAGAGTGCTGATCAGCGGAGATCCGATCCAGCGTCACGGCAGGATCTTTATGTTCGGATCACATCGAAACATGGCTTTGTATATTGAAAGTCTTAAGAGGCTGGAGAAGAGAACACCCGAGTTTGATGAAATATGGCCTTCCCATGCGGATTTTCCCATTACAACGGATACGATCAAAATGCTCTGCGATGGTGCGCAGGATATTCTGGACGGGAAGGTAACGGGAAAACCGGTAGAATTGTTCGGCAGCAGCATTATGGCCTATGATCTTGGTTTCTGCACGATGCTGTGCGATGGATAAAGAGAAAGAGCGGTGCAGCAAGAATTATGAGCTTCTGATAAATGTCTGTTACTTTGTATTGGACGGCATGCCGCACATCATTACTTTTCCCTGGAATGATCAGATCAAGCAGATCTGCAAACTTGGGGTGCAGATTATTTACCGCTTACCCTTGATCGAGCTGTATCCTCGGATTCTTCATTGACAATTCGTGACCCTCAAGATATTATTTTTATACAACAGAGTGAAAGGTGGGGAGAAACAATGAGAAAAGCAATGGCCTTATGCGCGGCAATCCTGATCTGTGTCATATTATGTCAGAGTTACGCCCTGGCTGAACCGGAAGAATTCACGAAAACACCCTATGTGCTTTTCGCGGAAGCGTATCTGGCAGGCGACGATCTTGATGTCGGAGAGGTCTTTGACAGCTTTGGCGGTATTGAAAAAGGCACTGCCGCATTCTCGTGATTTTAATCGTGAGTTAGGCAGTGCATATTTTATTTACAGAAAGTAACCAAAGGGTA
>CACZPF010000476.1 GCA_902782975.1 uncultured Lachnospiraceae bacterium | reverse complement strand
GGAGTCACCATCCGTTTTGCACCGATCTGGGCAGCCGATGCTGAATCCGACCTTGGACGTGAAATGATCGCACAGTTTGCCGAAGAAACCGGCATGAACATTGAACTTGAAGAGATCGCCGGCGATGAAATGAAGAACAAGATCTCCGTCGACGTCGCTTCCGACAATGAGCCGGACGTCTTCCAGTACTGGCCGGGCGCAGTAAGCCGTGACCTGGTAGCTGCAGACGTTCTTGCCGATGTCAATGAATATTTCGAAGCAAGCGAACGCATGAGCATCGATCATTTTGACGACAGCTCTCTTGTTCCCTGTTCCTTCGAAGGAAAATTGAGAGTTCTTCCCCGTATGGGCGCTTCTGCAGTTCTTATGATCAACACGGAACTGTTTGACCAGTATGGTCTGGAAGCTCCTGCAACCTGGGACGACCTGATGGCATGCGCCAAAGTGTTCCGTGAGAACGGCATCACCACTCTGAATGTAGGCTCCAAGCTGGGCAATCCTTCTCACTTCTTCTACAACGAGCTGGTCTGCCAGTTTGAATCCGGCGTACAGGATGTTGTAAACCTCAAAGACGCTTCCATCGCTACTTTCAATACAGACGCCATGAAATATGCCGCAAATAAAATCCAGGAAATGGTAGAAGCAGGCGTATTTGCAGAAGACGTTCTCGGCGCAACTGGTGACTGGGATCCCGCTACTGCATACTATGATCAGGGATACTCCGCAATGTGCTACACTCTGAGCTGGGAATTCAGCGCGCTGAGCGATGAGACTCTGGCAAAATCAAAGATCATCCCGATCCCGCAGATCGCCGAGACCGACAGAGAGCCGAACCACATTCAGGGTACCACCAATGACTGTTACTGCATCAGCAAGAAGGCATGGGAAGATGAATCCAAGCGTGACGCGATCGTAGCCCTGGTAGATTTCCTGATGTGTGACTTCATCAAAGCAGCTGCAGAGAAGGGATATATCATCACGGTCGACAATGAGATCAACAAAGAGATCAACTACGACGCACTGGACGTTGTCCTGATGAGAGATGTTCTGAACTGGCGTAACGAAAACAACATTAAACCGGATCCCATGATCTGGCAGAATCTGCCAGGACTTGCCATCCAGACGGATTACTGCAACGCTCTGGATGAACTGTGGGCTGGCGCCATCACCGGTGAAGAATTCATCGAAAAGTGTGATGCTTCCATTGAAGAGAACACCTGAGAAGCAGTTCGTTTCCAATAAAACCAAATAGGGTATAAAGCAAATGGCATGCCATGGATGTCCGGCTGCGGGATCTGAGGTCCCAGGCCGGCTCCTCGGCAGCCATTTTCTTTATCGGACAAAATCTGGAGGTCGTGATGAAGAACAGCCGATCGAAAAAATGTATTCCTTTTCTGGTTTTTGTTGTTCCGACATTGATCCTGTATACCTATTTTATCATGTATTCCATCTGCAATACAGCCTATTACTCTCTGACAAAATGGAATGCGATCTCAGACCCGGAATTTGTCGGGCTGTATTATTATATGAATTTTCTGAAAGACAAAGATTTCCATATGGTTCTGGTCAATTCTCTGAAAAATGTGGCGATCTCACTGGCCATTCAGATTCCGGCAGGCCTGATCGGCGGTTATCTTTTGTTCCAGACCCGAAAAATGTACCGGATATACCGGTTTCTGATGTTTGTACCCGTCGTTCTTTCAGCATCTGCCATTGCCCTTTTGTTCTCTCTGTTCTTCAGCACGGAATTCGGTCCTGTGAACGCATTCCTTTCGGCTGTGGGGCTGGAGAGTCTCCGTCACACCTGGCTGACCGATACCAGTGTGGTATTCTATGTTGTCATGGTTCCCATGACATACCAGTATATCGGAATTTATGTCATTACGGAGCTGTCCGGAATGCAGGCGATCTCGGAAGCTGTAATAGAAAGTGCTAAAATCGACGGAGCCAGTTCCTTCCGTATTTTCTGGAACATTGTCAGACCGCTGCAGAAGAGCATCACGCTGATGTGCTCCGTCCTGATCATCTCCGGATGCTTCAAAGCCTTCGAACATTCCTACATCATGACCTGGGGCGGACCGGGGTACGCTTCTTCGTTCCTGGGCGTCTATATGTACACGGAAACATTCGTGAAAGGGAAGTACGGCAAAGGCAGTGCCATCTCCATGGTCATACTCATCCTGAGTCTTTTGTTTACGTTTGTCGTACAAACCCTGTTTGGCGAAAAAAAGGAGGCTTAGATGAATAAAGGATATCAGTTAAAAAGGCGTCTTGGAATCGGAGCAAGACATCTGGTGCTTATTTTCTGGTCGCTTACCACGGTATTTCCGCTGGTATGGACTTTTATGAACGCCTTTAAAGACAACCGCCAGATTTTCACAAACTCCTTTGCCCTTCCGAATCCTGTCATCACCAGCAATTTCCCGGTGATCTTCGAAAAGCTCGCCGTCGCAAGAGGCGTCATGAATAGTGTCATATACGCCATCGGCACGGTCATCATTGTCTGTCTGCTGTCCGCAATGACCGGTTTTTACCTTGCAAAACATACAAAAGGAAAACTGCTGTACACATATTTTATTGCCGGCATGATGATTCCTTCCCAGGCACTGGTCATTCCCATGTTCGTGAATCTCCGGAAGCTTCATCTCGGTAATACCAGGACAGGCATCATTCTGGTTTACAGCGTGGTAGAAATGGGCTTTGCTATTTTTGTCATGACGGGATTTATCCGGAAAAGTGTTCCGGACGAACTGCTCGAAGCTGCATCCATCGACGGCTGCGGAACGGTACGTGCGTTTTTTACCATCGTACTGCCGCTTGCCAGGACAGGTATCGTTACCGTGGGAACCTTTGTGTTCCTCCATGTCTGGAATGAATTTTTCTACGCGCTGATCTTTTTGACCAACCAGAAACTCACCAGTCTGAACCTGACGACGTTCAAACTGCGCGGGCAGTTTTCCAGTGACTATGGCCTGCTGGCTGCAGGCGTTATCATCCTTGCAGTTCCTGCCCTGATCATTTATGCGATGTTCCAGGAACAGGTCGTCCGCGGCCTGACTGCAGGAGCGGTGAAGGAGTAAGAGGATTCAGGCCTCATAACGTCATAAAATGTACCTGTACTTTATATATGAGTTTGAAACAATGTTTCAAATCTACATTTTTGGCGCAGTAAATGCGTCATGAAAGGGGAAGAAACGATGAAAAAATATCAGGGAAGCGACATCGACCGGCTCATCAGAGCCACCATTCCTGTTGACCGTCCTGTTAAGCTTATTCTCGATACCGATACATATAATGAAATCGACGACCAGTTTGCGATTCTCTACGCTCTGTTTTCTGAAGACCGTATCGATCTGAAAGGAATCCACGCGGCATTGTATTTCAATGAACGCAGCAATTCCCCCGCAGACGGCATGGAAAAAAGCTATCAGGAGATCCTGAAAATTCTCAGGATGACTGGAAGAGATGAATCTCTGGCTTACCGCGGCTGTCCGGAACCGCTTAAGAATCAGGAAGAATGGGAAGAAAGCGAAGCCGTAGATCACATGATCTCCTGCGCTATGGAAGCCACTCCCGAGGAACCCCTGTTTGTTGTCGGGATCGGGGCCTGCACCAATATTGCCTCCGCAATTCTGAAAGCACCAGAAATCATGGACCGGATCGTTGTCGTATGGCTGGGCGGGAATACCTATGACTGGCCCACCGCCGGTGAATTCAATCTGTTCGGCGATATCGTGGCAGGACAGGTCCTTTTCAACAGCGGTGTTCCCATGATCCAGGTTCC
>CACZPF010000475.1 GCA_902782975.1 uncultured Lachnospiraceae bacterium | reverse complement strand
GGATCTGATCCGATGTGATGCTCCGGAAAGAAGGATCCTCCGAAAACCTTTTCAGCACCTCCAGTGTTGTGAGGGAAAGGGATGCATTCATAACCTGATATGCTGCGATAAAGGGGATATGAAATTCTGCCTGATGAAATAATTCTGTCTGATATAACAATTTATCTGTCAGGGTAAAGTCGATCCCGTCCTGAGACATTCGGAGGATGCAGCTCTCTTCTTTTCTGACCGGCCAGGCCGGACTTCCCATTTCTTCTGCTTTTGCCGCGATCACGGCTGCGGCCGCAGGATCGTTGGCGTCATAAATAACCGGGACACCGGGAACGATGATCCCTGCCTTTTCTGCGGCTATTTCCGCCACGGTATTGCCAAGATACTGCATGTGGTCAAGGCTGATGGATGTGATCACACAGGCCAGCGGATCCTCTATGGCAGTCGTGGCATCCAGACGTCCGCCAAGGCCTGTTTCCAGGACCACATAATCTGCTTTTTCTTCTTTAAAAATAAGCATTCCCATCAGGAAGATCATTTCAAAATAGGTCGGATGACCGCTTCCCTCTTCTGTCAGCTGATCCGACAGGCTCTTCACCTGATCAAACGCCCACATAAAGCGTGAAACCGAAATATTCTCCTCGTTGATCTGAAACCGCTCCCGGATATCTACCAGGTGGGGAGAGGTAAAAAGCCCTGTCCGGAACCCCGCTTCCTTAAGAACAGATGCCAGAAATGCGCAGGTACTGCCCTTTCCGTTGGTTCCCGCCACATGAATGACCCGAAAACTGTTCTGCGGATCTCCAAGGCGGCGGAGACATTCCTTTGTGTGGGCAAGACTGTGTTTCTGCGTAAATTTCGGTGTTTCGTCAATATAAGCAACTGCTTCTTCAAAAGTCATCGTTTATCCTTCCTCCTGTACCGCGATCTTCCACTGACTTTCGTCCAGGATGGCATAGACAGCCCTGTCGTAACTCTTGCTGAGAGCTCTTCGTGTACTGCTGTTGCTCCGCTGGACGACAGAGAGACGGTCAAAATCCGAAAGCTCTGTTCCGGATATGATCAGGGTCGTCGGATTTACGTAAACAGTATCATACCATTCTCCATTCAGTTTGACCTGGCTGCTGGGTGTAAAGTTCGTTCCCCTTACATAGTAGGAATAATCCCACTTTCTCCCCAGTTCAAGACCGTCCAGCGTCACATCATAGAGTCCCAGGCGCATGGCAGATTTAAGATAAGGTGAAGTGCCGCCGTAACAATAGGCCTTTCCATAAAGCATATCATATTGAAGTGTTTCCAGATCCACCTGATAATTTTTGGTGCTCCTTCTCGCCTGGTGATAGCGGAAAATCGTTCCTTCATGGATCCCCGTGCGGTCCATGATCTCCGCTGCCATCTGATAGGAAGCAATATTATCTTTCTTCGGCTCAAGCCCGAAATTATCCCATACAACATACTCTGTCTGGAACAGGTACTTGTTTTTCAGATCCTCCACCGTAAGATCCATCGTGGGAAGATGATCCCCGTACATGACCAGGACGACCTTTTCCGGATAATCAGAAAGCGCTTCTACCAGTTCCTGAACAAACAGATCCATCTCATAGACCTGATTTACATAATATTCCCACTTGCAGTTCATCTCCTCCGTAGGAGAACCCGTGACAGAAATGACAGGATCTTCCAGAATTGGCTCTGTCGGATAATCGCCATGTCCCTGCACGGAGATCGTATAGATGTAATCCGGTCCCTCCGAATAATTGAGGCACTTCAGAATTTCCTTTGTCAGTATTTTGTCCTTGACCCATCCGAGAGGATTTTTCTGATCCTCCTCTTCCATATACTCTTCCGAGACAAATGTATCAAACCCGAGATTCGGGAAAACGTTTTTGCGGCCGTAGAAATTGGCTTCATTATTGTGAATGGCGTGGCAGGTGTAGCCAAGAGTCTTAAGCACGTACGGCGCACTTTCGCAGGTTTTCTCCAGAAGAATACTCTTATACGGATATTCCCCGGGGCCGAAATAGTGAAGGCTCATCCCTGTGATCGTTTCGAACTCTGTATTTGCGGTGCCTGCCCCGACCGAAGGAACCTTAAAATAGCCGGAAGAATAATCCTTCATCAGTCTTCGGAAGTTGGGGATCGGATCCTCGGAAATCTTCAGATAATTAACCAGGGTCGGATCAAAAAACGATTCCAGCTGCAGGAATATAATGTTGGGATATTCACCTTCCGCAGTTTCCGGCAGATTCTTTTCTGAATCTGCGATACGCCTGATCTCATTTTCCGAATAATCTCTCGGCATGCTGATCCCGGTGTTAAAAAGCGTCGTCGTAAGGCAGTAGGGATAGCCGTAATCCTCGTAAGCGAAGGCGATATTTCCGAAATAATTGGAAAGCACTCTTTTTTCAAGAGCAAGCTGGGTGATGCCGAAAAAAGCGGCTATCGATACAATGACGAAGGGAACCACATAACGATACCGGATCTTCTCTTTATACCGTGGAGAAACGATCAGCAGGATGATCATCAGGATCCCGATGATTCCCAGCACAACATAGCAGATATAAACTCCGTAAGGAGGAAGGTACTTTCGTGCAATGGCAAGACCATCTCCCAGAAGTTTGACATCCGGCCCTGTAAAGGGAGTTACACGGTATAAAAGAAGGATCCCGTTAATCAGCCCGAGCAGAAGCCAGAAAATACTGATCAGAATCCGCCAGAATATCCGTTTATGGAACAGATAAACGATCAGCATGCTCACAAATATAAGACCTGCATTATAGGCAAAAACCAGCGGCTTCTGTGTCATATAGACCCAGGCAGCTGATACCGAATGACGGCAGATGGCTTCTATAATAAAGTAAAGGACTGCGCACCATATTGCCTGCAGAAGAAGAGAGATTTTGTTGCATATATTATACCACTTCACGGAAACACCTCCTCTTATTTCTAAGAATATACTGACATACCTGTTCTTATCTATCGTACGTGCATTATAATCCACATATACAATATGAAAAAACGGTGGGATTGTCAAGGTTTTTCGGTTTCAGGCACGAAAACGCCCGCCTGTCCCTGCATCATGCAGGACAAACGGACGCTGCTCTTGCATCTATTCTGTTCTTTTCTGTTCAGGCTGGATTCCTTCTGTTCATGCCCTGCCAATTTTGTTCAGGCTCCGGCTCTTCTGTTCAGGCTACTTCTGTTCAGGCTTCTTCTGCGATGGCAGCTGCGGAACTGGACCCGATCCGGTCGCATCCGGCTTCAAGAAAAGCCTCGGCGGCTTCCCGGGTACGGATCCCGCCGGCTGCTTTGATCTTCACATCAGGGCCTATATGTTTTTTGAAAAGCTCTATGTCCGCCATGACCGCACCTGCCGTCCCGAATCCGGTGGAGGTTTTGATATAATCTGCTCCTGCCGCCGTCACGATCTCACAGAGACGGATTTTCTCTTCTTCTGTAAGATAGCAGGTTTCGACGATCACTTTCAGCGTTTTTCCCTCTGCAACACGCCGGATCGCTTCGATTTCTTCCTGTACACGGTCAAATTTTCTGTTCTTCACATCTGTTATATTGATGACCATGTCGATATCTTCGGCTCCTTCAAGGACTGCCTTTTCTGCCTCTTCCACTTTTGCCTGCATCACGCTGTATCCCAGAGGAAACCCGATCACGGTACATACTTTAAGATCGGGAAAGGCATCCCTGATCCTGCCGACATAGCAGGGCGGAACGCAGACAGATGCCGTCCCGTATTTTCTGGCTTCCAGGCAGAGTTTCTCGATGTCCGTCCAGGAAGCATATGCCTTTAACAACGTATGGTCAATATGAGAAAGTATTTCTTTAATCTCCATCACAATAATCCTTCCTTTATTAGTCAACCGGTCAATGGTTTATTTCCGTTATCATACTACAGAATTCTTTCCTCTGCAAGGATAAGAGACGCCGGTACAAATGGGCATTCGAATGCTTTGAATGGGCCCGTAATAGTAATCTGTCAGCAATGGACAGAAGATGAAGGTAATTCCGGAATATCTGTTTTTAAAACCTTCCGGTTTTGCTATAATAGGGTATCAGATACTTTGAATCAGGAGATGACCCCATTATGAATTTAGAGAATACCCCGTTTCCCCCTTCCCTGAACCTTCCAGAAGAATTTCTCCGCAGAATGCAGTCTCTTCTAGGCAGCGAATTTCCCGCTTTCCTGGATTCCTTCATGAAGCCGCGGACATTCGGGCTCAGGGTCAATACAGGACGGATTTCCTGTGAAGAATTTGAAAACCTCTGCCCCTTCCCTCTGCAGAGGATCCCCTGGGTAAACAGCGGCTATTAT
>CACZPF010000474.1 GCA_902782975.1 uncultured Lachnospiraceae bacterium | reverse complement strand
GTTTTTCCCCCTGGCTGTCCTCTCTGAAGGAAGCCGTCGATGTCTGGACCCGGCGGAAGATCCGGGATGAAAAGCCTTCGGATCCGCTGTAAGCGGATCCTGAAGAAACTGCGCGGTTTCAGAAAGCACAATACCAAAAAGCAAATTACAAAAAAGCGCCATTTTCCGGGCATGCGAGGATATCCGGAAAACGGCGCTTCATTATTATATTACTTTCATTATTATATTACTTTTATTTCTTCATATTATTTCTACTTATTATCTCCGGCTGACAATCCATGAGTTATAATTCCCGGATCATTTTTTTCTCCTGGGCGGATTGACGGCCACACCACGGTTCATATCTCCCTGCGGATTCACACCGAATTCATAGTCATTGCCGGGAAGGATCGCATTCAGAAGAACGCCGGCGATCGACGCGATGGCAAGGCCTGTCAGGGTAATGGCTGTACCACCCACATTAAATGTAATGCCGGAGGAGAAACCAAGACCTGAAACAAGGATCACCGCAGCAATGATCAGATTCCGGCTGTTGGTAAAGTCTACCTGGTTTTCAACAATGTTGCGCACACCGATGGCAGAAATCATTCCGTACAGGATAAAGCTTACTCCGCCGATGATCGATGCCGGAAGTGACGTAATAACACCGGCAAACTTCGGTACAAATGAAAGAATAATGGCATAGACAGCCGCGATCCGGATAACTCTCGGATCATAGACACGTGACAGCTCCAGAACGCCGGTATTCTCACCGTAGGTCGTATTTGCGGGGCCGCCGAAAAAGGCCGAGAGCGCAGTTGCAAGACCGTCGCCGACCAGTGTTTTGTTAAGACCCGGGTCCTCCAGGAAATTTTCGCCCACCGTTGCGGAGATAGCGGACATATCACCGATATGCTCCATCATGGTCGCGATGGCTATGGGGGCCATAACCAGGATCGCGGTCAGATTAAATTTGCAGATGGCGAAATCCGGAATTCCGACAAACCCTGCTGACGCCATACTGGAAAAATCCAGAATCGCGCTTCCATCCGGATTTGTTATCCCGACCGCATTCATCAGCAGTGCCGCCGCATAAGAAATAACAACGCCCATCAGGATCGGAATGATCTTAAACATCCCCTTGCCCCAGATATTAAAGATGATAATGGTCGCCAGTGCGATGATGGCCAGCAGCCAGTTCTGGCTTGCATTGGAGATTGCTGAACCGGCCAGGGACAGTCCGATGCAGATAATGATGGGGCCTGTTACAGCAGGCGGAAGATACCGCATCACTCTTTTTACCCCTGCAAGCCGGATAATAAGCGCAAGAACAAGGTACAGAAGACCTGCAACCACAATTCCACCGCAGGCATAGGGGAGTTTTTCACCATAAGACATATTTTCAAATATGCCGCTCTTTAATTCCGCCACTGCGGCAAACCCACCGAGAAAAGCAAAAGACGAACCAAGAAATGCCGGCACTTTGAGACGTGAACAGATATGAAAGAACAGGGTCCCGATTCCTGCAAAGAACAACGTTACCTGGACCGAAAGACCTTCTCCATGAAAGTACCCGTTTACCAGGATCGGAACCAGAACCGTGGCCCCGAACATTGCGAACATGTGCTGCAATCCCAGGATGAGCATTCTTGGAACGCCAAGTGAACGTGCATCCCGTATTGGT
Source organism: uncultured Lachnospiraceae bacterium (assembly GCA_902782975.1). Classification (GTDB taxonomy): domain Bacteria; phylum Bacillota; class Clostridia; order Lachnospirales; family Lachnospiraceae; genus Blautia_A. The sequence continues at coordinate 852 of CACZPF010000474.1, read as the reverse complement.
TCCTGAGTGATGACATTTTTACTACTCATTTCTCTATCCTCTCCTTTTTATTAAAATCGATTCATTATAGTATAAAAAGACATCCTCTGCAATAACTAATTCTGCAAATGGCACCTTTTATAACGGAATAAACCGATTTGCCGCACTCAGCCACTGTATCCTCAAAATCTCTATGTTAAGATAATTTTGGTAAGATTCTTCTGACTATGTGTCATTTTAGGAGTCTTTTGATTTTTGATCATCGTGTACAGAAAACCTGCATCCTCATACATGGCCTACAGCACCCTGGCCATTTCCGCAGCTGTTTTCTGCACAAGCCAGGGCGTCATGTTTGTGGCTTCCATTATTTCCGGTATCCTTGCGTATATTCTTTCTCATAACATCGGAGCAGCGATCGGTATCACGTTTATTCTGATCGTCCATACAATGATTCACGGAGAATAATATCAGAAAAACATAAAGCCGGCATTCCTGTCACTGCAGAAGAGCCCAGTCCCAGTTGAGCCGTTCAATGTCTTCTTCTGTCAGTTCTTCTCCGATCTGAACTTCAATAATATGAAGTTCTGAATCCGCCTTGATGGCATGATGCATACCGGGTTTAATATTTACTGTATCGCCGCGTTTTACCAGCGTGATATTCTGCTCCAGGATCAGTTTGCCTTCCCCTTCCACGATCGTCCAGATCTCGGAACGGTGGCTGTGCTTCTGATAGGAAATGTGGCATCCGGGCTTGATGATCAGATGCTTGGTAAGCGAATTATTCCCGTCGGCGTGCCGCAGATACTCCAGAACCTTATACTCGCCCCAGACACGTTTTTCGTACATGGGTCTTTGATCTGCCACATAGTTCTT
>CACZPF010000473.1 GCA_902782975.1 uncultured Lachnospiraceae bacterium | reverse complement strand
GGCGTCAGCGGTTCCGTGGGACCACCGCTGTGCAGGTCACACAGAAAATCTATATGCGGGAATATTTCTTTCACAAAAAAATCTGCGATCTTAAGCCCTGTCGTGCCGTTGGGATCACCCGGATAATCTCCGTTCAGATTCACATTATCCTCCGGGACCCGGGCGTTGCTTTTAGCCCAGAAACCGCTGGTATTCACACAGTGGAGCAGGATCAGATTGCCGCACAGCTTCCGGGGATCCAGATTCCTGGCAGTATGAATGACCGCCGGCGTTCCCGGATACTCACCACTGTGGATCTGAGCCGAGATAAGAACCGTCTGTCCTTCCTTTGCCCCCGCAATGAACGTGGTCGGTATTTCATACCCCGGTACATTTGGTGAAAGATTCACCTGCTTTTTTTCGCCGGGTTCCAATGTAAATCCACAGATATTCCACATACCAGTTTTATCCTCCCTGTCCCTTAAACAGTCTCAAACACAGCCTTTCGCAAGGTGCAGTATTTATAGTCTCCCTCTTCATAGGTATCAAAAACACCGGTCACGGTAATTTCCTCGCTGCCTTCCGGGAAATCATCCGGGAATTTATATCTTTCCGGCGGAACAAACTCAATGCCCTGGGCACAGCAGGCGGTCGCATCCTGGATGATGCATGCATAATAATATTTATTTGCCGCCTCATCTAAAAAGCAGGCAAATGCTCCCTCCATCTTCACGGTCTTCCCGATATAACTTTCCGGTGATACCATCATATTATACACTTCCGAATAGACCATGGTAGAAGAAAGAACGGTAAGGTCTACATCGATATCCTCATCCTCATATTGAGGATCTTCTGCGTCTTTGGAAGTACCTTCCTTTTCCGCATCACCCTTTTCTTTCCCGGAGTCCTCAGAACTGTCTTTTTCTTCCTCCCCGGCATCTGCTTTTGCCATCTGTTCTGCCAGCACATCATTCACACTGGACGTCTGACTGTTTGTTTTTGCCATGACATTCATAAGCCCGGATACCGGCACCATCGTCACGGATAAAAAACACATTAATAAAACCGTCCATTTTTTCATCTGTCCATACCTCCTGTCAGTTTTCCTGCTATACAGCAGATTAGAAATGCTGCCACATCGACAGCAACGATCGTTGACCCTACCGGCGTTCCCGCCAGGATAGAGATCAGAATTCCCGTTAATGCACATACTACCGATAAAACGGCAGAACATATCGTTACCTTTTTAAAGCTTCCAAACACCCTCATCGCGGACAGCGAAGGGAATATGACCAGCGCGGAGATCAGCAGGGAACCTACCAGATTCATGGCCAGAACTATGACCACCGCGACCACGACCGCAATGAGGAGGTTATAATTGTCCGCTTTTGTTCCTGCCGATTTCGCAAAACTCTCGTCAAACGTTACGGCAAATATTTTATTGTAAAAAACGATAAATATGATCACCACGGCCACGGAAAGCCCCATGCACAGCCAGACATCTCTTTCTTTCAATGTCAGGATCGAGGTCGAGCCGAACAGGGTGCTGCACACATCCCCCGAAAGATTTGAGGATGTAGAGAAAATATTCATGATCAGGTATCCGAATGCCAGAGCCCCGACAGAGATCATGGCGACGGCAGCGTCTCCCTTGATCTTCGTATTCTGCCCGGTTCTTAACAGCAGGACAGCACTGACGATCGTGACCGGCAGAACCAGGAGCATCTGGTTGGAAAGATTCATGACTGAAGCAATCGCCATGGCCCCAAAAGCCACATGAGACAGTCCGTCCCCGATAAAGGAAAACCGTTTTAAAACCAGCGTAACTCCCAGAAGTGAAGAACAAAGAGCGATCAGTACGCCTACGATAAACGCATATCTTACAAAAGGATACTGAAGATACAAAACAAGTTTCTCGATCACTTCTGCTCACCGCCTTCCTTCAGAAGGAAAAATCTTCCCGTATCACTTTCCATGTATTCATCCCTGGTCCCGAAAAATACAGTATGTCCGATATGCAGGATATGGCTTGCGTAACGAACCGACGCCGCTATATCGTGGGAGATCATAATGATCGTAATTCCACTTTTGTTAAGCGACGCGATCAGGTTATACATTTCCAGTGTGACCTTCGGATCCAGTCCGGAGACAGGCTCATCCAGAAGAAGCAGCTTCTGCGTGGCGCAGAGAGCTCTTGCGAGCAGAACTCTCTGCTGCTGACCTCCGGAGAGTTCTCTGTAACAGCGGCCGGCCAGATGCAGGATGCCCATCCGCTCCATATTTTCTTCCGCCAGATGTTTTTCTTCTTTATTATAAAAAGGCCGAAAACCACAGCGCCCCTGGCACCCGGAGAGAACGATCTCTCTCACTGATGCCGGAAAATCTTTCTGGACGACCGTCTGCTGCGGAAGATAACCGATTTCATTGGCTTTTAATCCATCACCGGAAATGATCCGCCCGCCCAACGGTTCCTGCAGATGAAGCAATGTTTTTATAAGAGTCGACTTTCCGGAACCGTTTTCGCCTACGATACATAAATAGTCGCCTTCGGCTACCGAAAAATTCAGATTTT
>CACZPF010000472.1 GCA_902782975.1 uncultured Lachnospiraceae bacterium | reverse complement strand
GATCACTTGCAAATCTGATGAAAAAAAAGGGTTATAAGGTCGGAATACTGGATGCGGACATTACCGGTCCTTCAATTCCAAGGATGTACGGTCTGAACGGTGCGGCAGGCGCTGATGATGAGGGAATTCATCCGATAGAGTCAGGCAACGGGATCAAAATCATGTCTGTGAATTTCCTTCTTCCCACGGAAGAGACGCCGGTCATCTGGCGGGGACCTGTTCTCGCCAGTATGGTGAAACAGTTCTGGTCTGATGTAGTCTGGGGAGATCTGGACTACCTGTTTGTCGACATGCCGCCGGGAACAGGTGATGTTCCTCTGACGGTTTTCCAGTCTCTGCCGGTAGATGGCGTCGTGATCGTTACATCTCCCCAGGACCTTGTCCGCATGGTTGTCACCAAGGCTTATAAAATGGCTGAAATGATGAATATTCCTGTGCTGGGCGTCATCGAAAATCAGAGTTACCTTGTATGTCCCGACTGTGGTAAAAAGATCTATATGTACGGGCAAAGCCATCTCATGGAGATCGCTGCACAGCTTCGCCTCCCGGTACTGGGGGAGATGCCCATTGATATAGAACTGGCCAGGAAAGCGGATACAGGTGCCTTTGACGAAATTGATAATCCTTATATTGAAGCGGTCCTTGCCGTACTGCCGAATGATTGAATAACCTGTTGCTGGAATATGTTATTGTGAACCCCACTCGATCGATCTAAGCAGGGAATTTCGCAATTGCCTGCCTGTTGGAAAACTGAAAGGAAGATATATGTCTGTTAGACGAGTATATGTAGAGAAGAAACCGGAATATGCAGGGAAAGCAAGAGAACTGCTCCATGAGATCAGGTCCTATCTGGGAAGCCCGAACGTACAGAAAGTGCGTATCCTGATCCGGTATGATGTAGAGAATATAAGCGATGAAGTGTTTGAAAAGGCAAAAAGAATTGTTTTCTCGGAACCGCCCGTCGACGATCTTTACCTGGATGATTTCCCAAGAGAAGAAGATGCCAGGGTATTTTCTGTGGAGTATCTGCCGGGACAGTTTGATCAGAGAGCAGACTCTGCTGTTCAGTGCATCCAGTTTTTAAATGAAGAAGAACATCCCATCATCCGCTCTGCAACGACCTATGTGATCAGCGGCAGCATTTCGGAAGAAGAACTGGAGACGGTCAAAAACTATTGCATCAATCCGGTCGATTCCAGGGAGACAGGCCTTGCACGGCCGGATACACTGGAAACTGTATTTCCGGAACCGGAGGATGTAAAGAATTTTGACGGCTTTATCAAGATGCCTGAGGATTCTCTTAAAGAACTGTACAGTTCTTTGAATCTTGCAATGACATTCCAGGATTTTCTGCATATTCAGAGGTATTTTCGTGAGGAAGAGAAACGGGATCCTTCTGTCACAGAAATCAGGGTCCTGGATACCTACTGGTCGGATCATTGCCGTCATACCACATTTTCCACCGAGCTGAAAAATGTGGTATTTAAAGAAGGATTTTACAGAAAGCCGATGGAGGATACGTACCGTCAGTATCTTGCGGACCGCGAAGTCCTTTATAAAGACCGCGGGGACAAATACGTCTGTCTGATGGACCTTGCCCTGATGGCTATGAAGAAGCTGAAAGCCGAGGGAAAACTGAAAGATCAGGAAGAATCGGAAGAGATCAATGCATGCAGCATTATTGTCCCTGTGGATGTAGACGGAAAAGAAGAAGAGTGGCTGATCAATTTCAAGAACGAGACACATAATCATCCTACAGAGATAGAGCCTTTTGGCGGGGCTGCTACCTGCCTTGGCGGTGCCATCAGAGATCCTCTTTCCGGGCGTACCTATGTATATCAGGCGATGCGTGTGACAGGAGCGGCAGATCCTTCCGTCTCGGTGAAAGAGACCTTAAAAGGAAAGCTTCCCCAGAAGAAGCTGGTCCGCGGCGCAGCCCAGGGGTACAGCTCCTACGGCAACCAGATCGGCCTTGCAACAGGCTATGTAAAAGAAATCTATCACCCTTCCTACGTGGCAAAGCGTATGGAGATCGGTGCCGTCATGGGTGCCGCTCCCAGAAGAGCCGTCATGCGCAAGTCTTCTGACCCCGGAGATATGATCATTCTGCTGGGCGGACGTACCGGCCGTGACGGAATCGGCGGTGCCACCGGTTCTTCCAAGGTTCATACCGAAGCGTCGCTGGAGGTATGTGGTGCGGAGGTCCAGAAAGGCAATGCGCCTACCGAGAGAAAGCTTCAGCGCATGTTCAGAAGGGAAGAAGTCAGCCGCCTGATCAAGAAGTGCAACGATTTTGGAGCCGGCGGTGTGTCGGTGGCGATCGGTGAACTGGCAGCAGGACTTCGTGTGGACCTTGACAAGGTACCTAAAAAATATGCAGGTCTTGACGGAACCGAGATAGCCATCTCAGAATCTCAGGAGAGAATGGCCGTTGTCGTGTCTCCGGAAAATGTTGATGCATTTCTTGCCTATGCGGCAGAGGAAAATCTCGAGGCTGTCCCGGTGGCTGTTGTAACAGAAGAGCCGCGTCTGGTGCTGGTCTGGAGAGGCAAGGAGATCGTCAACATTTCCAGAGCTTTTCTGGATACGAACGGAGCGCATCAGGAGACGGACGTCCGCGTAGATATTCCGAAAAGAGAAGACAGTCCCCTGCAGGCACAGGTTTCTGTTAAAAATGTACATGATCAGTGGCTTTCTACGCTGGCCGATCTGAACGTCTGCTCTCAGCGGGGCCTGGTGGAAATGTTTGACAGTTCCATTGGAGCCGGCAGCGTGCTGATGCCATACGGCGGTAAATATCAGATGACAGAAACGCAGACAATGGTAGCGAAAGTTCCGGTACAGAACGGCCATACCAGTACCGTCACCATGATGAGTTACGGATTTGACCCGTATCTTTCTTCGTGGAGCCCGTACCATGGGGCGGCCTGGGCGGTTACAGAGTCGGTCGCCAGGATCCTGGCGTCCGGCGGCGATTATCATAAGATCCGTTTTACCTTCCAGGAATACTTCCGAAGAATGACAGAAGATCCCGGGAGATGGAGCCAGCCATTCGCGGCGCTTCTGGGTGCCTATGCGGCACAGATGGGCTATTCCCTTCCCTCCATCGGCGGAAAGGACAGTATGTCCGGAACCTTCAATGAGATCGATGTACCTCCGACCCTGGTTTCTTTTGCTGTGGATACAGCAAAAGACCGGGATGTGATCACACCGGAACTCAAGGAGGCAGGCGACTGTCTTGTTCTTGTAAAGGCGGCAGCAGATGCTTATGATATGCCGGATTATGAAGCGATCATGAAGACATATGATCTGCTTCTGGAGGATGAGAGAGCGGGCCGGATCCGTTCCGCGTATGCACTCGACCGGCACGGAATCTGTGCGGCGGTAAGCAAGATGTCCTTCGGCAACAGACTGGGTGTCTGCATTTCAGATGAACTGGCGCCGGAAGAACTCTTTTCTCCGCGCTTTGGGTGCCTTGTGCTTGAAACGGCCAGAAAGGACCTTGACTCTCTGAAGGTGCCATATACCTTCATCGGAGAGGTGACAGAGAAGGGAGCATTCACTTACCGCGGCGAGACCGTTACCATGGAGGAGGCACTTTCGGCCTGGACGGGAACACTCGAGAATGTTTTTGCTGTCCGTTCCGGGGTTGAAGAATCTGTATGCGCGGAAACAAGGGAAGCAGTTGAAACGCCTTATGACGCAAAAGAAATATATATCTGCAAAAACAAAGTTGCCGTGCCGAGAGTCTTTATTCCGGTATTCCCCGGGACAAACTGTGAATATGACAGTACAAATGCCTTTATCCGTGCAGGTGCATCCGTAGATGTAAAGGTGTTTCGGAATCTTTCCCCCGCCGATATCCGTGATTCGGTGGAGGTGTTTGAAAGATCCATCCGCCAGGCGCAGATCGTTATGTTCCCGGGAGGCTTCTCTGCCGGCGATGAGCCGGATGGCTCCGCAAAGTTCTTCGCGACTGCATTTCAGAATGCAAAGATTAAAGAAGCACTCCAGAAGCTTCTGAACGAAAGAGACGGACTGGTCCTTGGCATCTGCAACGGGTTCCAGGCTCTCATTAAGCTGGGGCTTGTTCCCTATGGGGAGATCTGCGGGCAGAAAGAAGATTCACCGACGCTGACATTTAACACGATCGGCAGACATATTTCGAGAATGGTGTATCTTAAAGTAGTGAGCAACAAGTCTCCGTGGCTTCAGAGAGCAGACCTGGGGGGCGTCTATGTAAATCCGGCTTCTCACGGAGAAGGCAGATTTGTCGCATCGGAAGAGTGGATCAGAAACCTTGCGGCAAACGGGCAGATCGCGACCCTCTATACAGATCCCGAAGGAAATACCCATCCGGCCGATGAGGACTGGAATATTAATGGTTCCTACGGATGTATCGAAGGGATCACAAGCCCCGATGGACGTGTATATGGGAAGATGGCACACAGTGAACGGATCTCTTCCGCCACGGCTGTCAACATTCTTGGAGATCAGGATATGCATCTGTTTGAATCCGGTACTGCCTATTTTAAATAATACTCTCCGTGCGCGGCGTCCATGTAATGGTGTCCGTTCATAAGACGGACAGCGCTGCTTCTCATGTCAGGCTGCCTGCAGAGCGAGGATCATCTGGAAATTATTTCCATTTTCTTTCTTATTTTTAAGTGAAACTAAGACATTTTGACGAAAATCCGTACGGTGCGGACATTGCTCTTACAAACAGAGAAAAAGTATGTTAAAATATTCCTGGTAAGGATGAAGCGGAAAGGAAAAGAAGCAGTTGGTTTCTTTTCTTTTCCGCCATTTCTTAAATCTATAAGAAAGGAATGTATGCATGTTTGAGAACGGAGAGTTCGTGGTATACGGACAGGTTGGTATTTGCCAGGTGAAGGACGTCACGACCATGAATATGGAAGGCGTGCCGAAGGATCGTCTCTATTATGTTCTGCAGCCGGTGTCAAAATCGGAAGGAACGATTTATACTCCTGTAGAGAACAGTAAACGTCCGATCCGGCGGGTTATGACGAGGGAAGAGGCGGAAGATCTGATCAGTGAAATTCCGCAGATCGAGACGCTGGAGATCGACAATGAAAAACAGCGGGAAGAAAAGTACAAGGAATGTCTGAAGAATTCTTCCGGACGCGAGATGGTCAGGATCATCAAAACGATCTACGATCGTATGAGCAAGAGAATCGCAAAAGGCAAGAAGGCGACAGCGGTCGACGAGCGCTATATGAAGATGGCGGAGGATACACTGTATTCAGAATTATCCATGCTGCTTGGCGTTCCGAAGGATAAAATGGTTTCCTACATTACCCAGAAGATAACGATCCATTGATCAGATCATGAAATAGAATCATGAAGGGAGAAGTGCGGGCAAAACTATTTTTCCAGTTTTTCAAACAGTTGAAGTAATTAGTTCAGAACTGCTGAATTCTAACAAAAAAGAAAAAAAGTGTTGACAAGGTCTTCTATTAATTATATAATAGCAAAGCAGGTTACGGAAGAACTTTGATAGAAATGATCATCGATTAAAAGATCTGTCAGGAAACGTACTTCTGTAAGATATATGGCGAGATAGCTCAGCTGGCTAGAGCACGCGGTTCATACCCGCGGTGTCGAGGGTTCAAGTCCCCCTCTCGCTATTGATAAACCCCGGAGTCCATATGAATAAAGGCTTCGGGGTTTTTTATAATATCTGGACAGCTTTTTTCCGGCTTTTCAGATCCTTCTGCATACATTACTGGTAGAGATTTTTTATGTAAAATTCTTTTGTATAAACTCTTTTGTATAAACTCTTTTGTATGAGCTCTTTTTGTATAAGTTCTTTTGCTTAAAGGAGGTAGTTCAATGGCAGCAGCTGATAAACAGAAATCTTCGTCAAAAAAAGAGAATAAGGTTCTCTGGTCAGATCGTAAGCATGTACTCTGGTTCCCTATCGGGCTTGCCAAGTATACGGTGAGAGAGGATGAGCGGATCTATATCGACCGGGGACTCTTCAGCACGGTTTCTGACCAGACCTGGCTTTACCGGGTGACGGATATCCAGATGAGCCGTTCATTTGGTCAGAAGTTCTGTGGAACCGGAACAATCGTCATGGTTTCCAAGGTTGATGCGGACCACGAGATCGTTCTGAAAAATATCAAAAAGCCGAGAGAAGTTTTAACTATGTTATCTGACCTGATCGAGAAATCCCGTCAGAAACGCCAGGTCGTTGGAACGGAGTTTTATTCCAGAGGATGCGGCCTGCCCCATGACCACATGCATGGGCACGGGACGGATATGGATGGCGACGGGTTTATCGATTAAAGACCGGGAATATATGATCGAGTGGGAGTGATTGCAGAAACGCTGCAAAGGCGCATGAATGCTGGATTTTTCCGGTTTGAAAACGCCTCGTGACAACGTTTTGACAACACTTTAAGCATTACTC
>CACZPF010000471.1 GCA_902782975.1 uncultured Lachnospiraceae bacterium | reverse complement strand
GGAGTCACTATAAGGTGCCATAGCCAAGTGGTAAGGCAAAGGTCTGCAACACCTCTATCACCAGTTCGAATCTGGTTGGCACCTCTTCGATAACCTTCATGTCGATCCTGACATGAAGGTTTTTTTTTCATACTACTGGACGAAAAAGGACTGTTGCGATATACTGTTTCTGAAAAGGAGGGAGCATAATGAAAAAGAAATTATCCGGTTTTATCAAAGGCGAGATTTGTGCTGCCGTCGTACTGATGCTCCTTGGACTTTGCCTGACGTTTATTCCGGTTCAGACTGTCGGGGTGATCTGCAAGATTGTATTCGGGATCATGATGATGGCGGCCGGCTGCTATCTGATCTTCAACTATCTGAATGAAAAGAAATCGACCACGATACTCGAACTCTTTTCTGGAACAATTACATTCATCCTGGGAGGCTTTCTGATCCGGCATCCCCAGATCGTCGTGAAAATCCTTCCGCTTCTTCTTGGCGCTCTTATTATCGTGGACAGCTTCTGGATTGTGCGGAGCGGTATCAGGCTGAAAAAGGGCGGTGATGAGATTGCAACCCGGTTTCTTGCGGTGGGAGGACTGTTTATGGTCCTCGGTATTTTTATCATGCTGAACCTTTTCAAAAAATTCAGCACCACGCTTATGTTTTCCGGGATCGTACTCATAATACACGGAGCAGCGGACATCGTCTTTTATGTGATCAGCAGGAAGCACCCTGCGGCTGCGGGTGCCGGAAGTTCAGATCTGTTCGGAACAGAAGAAACAAATACACATTTCGGTGATCCGGAAGATACTGCGGATCATAAACCGTCTGAGGATGTATACGAAGAATATGATCCTTCGTACGGCTTCCAGCACGAGACGGAGTCCCCGGCATTTCAGAGCGGAGGCGGGGAGGTTCTGGACCAGAACGGAAATCCGGTCACGCCTTCTGCCGGCACCCATCTTGAACTGCCCGGGAATCCTGGAAATCAGGCCTTCTGATAAAGTACCAAAGATAAATGTATGTTGATATCATGCAGGGCGTGTGTCCTGCATGATATTGTTTTATAGGAAGCGAAAAAACTAAGTCCATATAAGTGGAGTATGTTTATGTGCGATTTTTACCTGCTTGATCTTTCGGGAATTTATACGCGGAAGAAATTCTGGGACGGAAATAATCCCGTACGGATCGATCTTAGAGACATATCCGGAACAAACTGCTATTGTGAAGAACAGTCCGCCGCAGAAATACGGGAAAGGACGAAGAACCTCTGCCGAAACAGTATTCGTTTTATCGACTCGGGAAATTATCATTATGTGAGTTTTCTGTTGGCAGGATCTGTGAAAGAACCATTTAACATGCTTGTATTCGATCATCATACCGATATGCAGAATCCGCAGTTCGGGGATATTCTTTCATGTGGGGGCTGGATACGGTATCTCATTAAGGATCATCTATATCTGAAAAAGCTGGTCCTGATCGGGCCGCCCCGAATGGACTTTCAGGAGGTGGATGACGATCTGAAGCAGAAGGTCATTTTTGTTGACCAGGAGCATGAACAGAAAGCAGAAGAGGTCATACGAACTGAATTGGCGGAATTTCCACTTTATATTTCCGTCGATAAAGATGTGCTGGATAAAGAATATGCAGTAACAGCATGGACGCAGGGAACCATGTCAGATCAGGTGCTCCTGCGTCTTCTCGGAGAGGCTGCCGGAACAGCAGGAGCCGGAAGGATCCTTGCGGTGGACGTATGTGGAGAACAACCGCCGGAAGCCGGCCGCTGTCCGGACCCGAACGATCGAACGAATGCCAGAATCCTGAACTGGTACAGAGGACTGCAGGATGAAGAATGAATTGTTTCATATCGGACCACTTACTGTATATGGCTATGGGACGATGATGGCGTTTGCCATTTTAGCAGCGGTTATTACGGTAATGCTGCGCGGGAAAAGAAAAAAGGCCGATACGGATACCGTCCTTTCGCTTGCGATCGTGTGCGCGGTTTCCGGTCTGCTCTCCGCAAAGCTCATGTTTCTGATAACGGAATGGAGATACTTTATCAGGGATCCGTTCCTGTATCTGACGGATTTTACGGATGGATTTGTCGTATTTGGCGGCATCATCGGCGGTACAATGGCCGGGTTTCTCTATTGCAGGATCAGAAGGCTGCCCTTTCTGAAATATTTTGACCTGGTCATGCCGTCCATTGCACTGGCGCAGGCGATCGGAAGGATCGGCTGTTTTCTTGCGGGCTGCTGCTACGGGAGAGAGACGCATGGGGTCTGTGCAGTGGTTTTCCGGGACTCCGCATTTGCCCCCAATCATGTTCCTCTGATCCCTACGCAGCTCTATTCGGCGGGGCTGAACTTTCTTAATTTTATGATCCTTCTGCTGATAGACCGGAAACAGAAATCCGACGGCATGGTTGCGGCATGTTATCTGATCTTCTACAGCGGGGGAAGGTTTGTGATGGAATTCTTCAGAGGAGATCTGGAAAGAGGAAGCATCGGAGTTCTGTCCACATCCCAGTTTATCGCGGTCTTTACCTTTGCAGCAGGTCTGGTCATGGCGATTTACAGAATCAGAAAATCATCTGTTAAAATAGACAATAAATGATATTTCAGCTGCTTTTAACTGCAGACAGGAGGTACGTTCTATGAGCGGAAGACGCAGAAAGAAAAGACGGAGTGCCGGAGACGCGATCCTCACGATCATCCTGATCATTGCGATCGGTGTGTTCTGCTTTGCAGGATATAATCTTCTGAGGCTCTATTTTGATTATAAAAACGGGCGGGATCAGTATACGTCCATCGCGGAAAATTACACCAGACCGTCTGCAGAGTCAGAGACTCAGCAAGCCGGTACTGTACAGCAGGGGGAGCAGGCACCGCCTGAAACATCTGCCGGAGAGACACTGAAATCTCCCATGGACATTGATTTTGCCGGTCTGAAGTCCGTAAATGAAGACGTGATCGGGTGGATCTGGTTCGAAGCAATTCCCGACATCAATTACCCGATCGTGCAGGGAAAGGACAATGATGAATATCTGCACAGGACCTACAAGAGAGAGAATCTGTTTGTGGGCTCGATATTTATGGATTATCAGAACTCTGCGGATTTCAGCGACTGCAACACCATCATCTACGGACATAACATGAAAGACGGCTCCATGTTCGGAAAACTCAGCCGTTTTACCAGTGATGCTTCCATCTATAAGAACAGCAGATATTTCTGGATCATCACACCTGAGGCTTCATACCGTTATGAAATATTTTCCGCAAGAATCTGCGATGTGGACGGCTCCGTATACACGCTCTTCAAAGGTCCCGGGGAAGAATTCCAGTCCTGGATCAGAAGCATGAGACGGGAATCCCAGCTGAACACGGATATCAAAGAGGAGGATCTTCTGGTCACGGACAAGGTCGTTACGCTGTCTACCTGTACAGGCGATTACAGTACAAGATTTATCCTGCAGGGTCGAATATCCGATGTTATAAAGCGGCCGGGGATCGATTCGGGAACAACTGCGGCGCCAATTCCGGCTGGCTGAAGAATTGTAAAATTATATCTTTACAAAGAAAATGAAACGTGCTAGAATACAAGTCTGTGTGATATATTTTCATATCCTTGCTCTCTGATCAGACAGAGGGCCGGAAGTCCATAAGGAGGTTAAGACAAGCATGAACAAGTACGAATTAGCATTGGTCGTGAGTGCCAAAGTTGAAGATGACGT
>CACZPF010000470.1 GCA_902782975.1 uncultured Lachnospiraceae bacterium | reverse complement strand
TGACGCAGCTGTAGTTGCTGAAGCTTCCGCTGCTGATGCTTCAGCCGAAGGCTGTACCTCCGGGAACAGAAAATCCCAGACTGCTTCTGCTGTAGACTGGACAGCATCTACCAGGCCGCCTACATCCACTTCCAGTCCGACACTGGCGCCTACACCAACAGAAGCCCCTACTTCGCAGCTTATTTTGGAACCCTTGATCTCCGCTTTGGCATGGGCGCCGACTCCTACATTTACGCTTCCTTTCGCGGTCGCTGTAACTCCCAGAGCCTTTCCGGTAACCGTTCCCTTTGCTTCTACAGCTACAGCCTCGGCCTTGACAGAACCCGAAACCGTAGGCTCTACTTTACCGGTTTTTGAAAATAAAGAAGCTTTAGCAGAGGCTTCAACAGATGCTGTACCTGCTTCCGCCGTCCCGCTGACCGCCGCGCCCAGGAAATCATTTCCTATTTCTCCCTGAATTTTCCCGGAAAATGCTGAGACACTGGCACCTGCTGCTGCCGTCAGCTGCGGATTGATCACTGTTTTTCCCTTCCATGTAGTTTTATATATGCCCGCCTTAAAATTCGCCTGCGCTTCTGCAAGACCCAGATCCGCCTTGATACTGAGATGATCATTTTCCGCCTCGGCATGCATATATTTCCGCATGGCCGAAGCGCTTCCCCCGGTCTCTGCGATCGCAGTCCCGGATCTGCGGGTACGAATGCCGGCCTTTATCTCTGTTATATCCTTCTCAACCGAAGTCTGGAAAAATGGAGCATTCCCGCTGTCCTGACCTTCTGTTTCATTTTCATTTAAAGCAGCACTCTGTGTTTCGTAATCAGATCCTTCTCCATCTGAAACACTGGCCTGTGTCTCGAATTCTGCTCCTTCCCCCTCTTCCCGGGCTTCCTGCATCGATGCTGCGACTTTGTTCTGCAGGTCTTCCTCCAGAAGTGCCTCCAGTTCTTTAGCTTTTCGCCCGTATACCGGGATATGGACCGGAGATTTCTGCATCCGCTTCCTGCTTTCCGCAGAAGCAGAAAGCAGAACCCCTGCGGACGAAAACAGATTTCCGCCTGCGCCTCCACCGGCCTCGTAACCGAAAGTTTTCTGCATCGTAAACGATCTGTTCCTGCTTTGTGGAATCTCCTCCGTCAGCCGTCTTTCTGTAGTGCGGAAAAGGTCCGCACACTCTCCCAGTGTGCTTCCCAGCCTTCCAAGCCTGACAGAAGCATCCTCTATTTCTTTTGCAATTTTACCAATCGAATATTCCAGGCTGCCTGCTTCCCTGCTCTGAATGGAGAGATTTCCGTTAATGTACCGGATATCTCCGGCAAAACGAATCAATTTTCGGGAAGATTCCTGCAATGATGCAGCCCGGTTAAGCAAAATGTCCGGCATCAGAGTAAACTCTGCCATCTTTTGTTCTCCTCTTTTTATCTGCTCTCTAAGGACAATTGCTCTTCAACCGGCTCAGCTGCCTCTTTGTTCTTCTCTATGTTCTTTTCTATTATAAAAAGCAGCCGGAAATGAAGCAAGAAAAATCGTTCGACAATATTCGACAAAAGCTGTACCTGAGTCAGATTTCACCTGCCGGAAACGCCTCCATACGCAGGCACAATACATAAAAATGCCGGAGGCTGCGCGATTTCCATGCTCTGCATGAGAGCCACACAGCCTCCGGCAAAGAGAGGTGACATTTTCTCCTGAAGGATCTTATTTCGAAACAGATACGAATCCTCTGCTGACCAGACATTCTTCCACTTCCATGACATCATCCGTGTGAAGGATGATAATCGGACTGGCGCTGTCTCTTGAAAATGAGAGGTACAGATAATTCACATTAATATTACTGTCCTGAATCGATTTAAGCAGGGTATTAAGAGCGCCGGGATGATCACTGATCTGAATTCCCAGTACGTCTGTACTTCTGCAAAGATAGCCAGCCTCTGAAAGGGCTTTCATGGCCTTTTCGGTATCTGATACGACCATCCGAATGATCCCGTACTCGGCACTGTCGTTGGTTACCGACCCAAGGATATTGATCTGTTCCCTTTCCAGAATACCAGTAATTGTCTGCATTGTTCCCTTCTTGTTTTCAGCAAAGATGGATACCTGTTTCAGCATGTATAGTTCCTCCTCTGATCCGCAGGTATATGCTGCTATACCCGCTGCCTTAAGACGATTCTGAAATGCCGGCAGGAAAAAAGCCGGCAGGAAAATCCGCCTTTCTAATGAAGTAAAACTGCCAGAAGTAAAAATCCGCAGCATATTTTTCGCTTCCGGAACCTGTCACGCAATATCTTTCGGCATCAGAATGGCCGCAATGATATAGGCTAAAATGCCGCTCCCGCCCATCAGAGAGAAAATCACCCATGCTACTCTGATCACGGTCGAATCAACTCCAAAATATTCTGCAATTCCTCCGCACACCCCGGCAATCATCTGGTCTGTCGAGGAACGATATAATCTTTTCATATCTGCCTCTTTTCTGTTCTTTTACCTGCACCGACTTTTTCATTATAGCATAAAATCCTGCTTTGACAATCTCTTTTCTTTCTTCCATTCTTCCCCATAAGGTGATATGATAATAAAAACGTATAAAGGAGGACACGGTGATGAAGCTCGAAAAATATATTGCCTGCTCCAAAGCGGCACGGAAACTGATAAAAGCAGACCTGGTACTTAAAAATGCCAGAATTGTCAATGTATTTACAGACAGGGTAGAACCGGGTAATGTCGCGATCAAAAACGGGATCATTGTCGGGATCGGTGATTTCGAAGGCGAAACCGAGCTGGACCTTGGCGGGCTTTATCTGACGTCCGGTCTTATTGATGCGCATCTGCATCTCGAGTCTACGTTAGTTAATCCACAGGTGCTTATTTCGGCCGCCGCAAAGCATGGAACCACCACCTTTATGGTCGATCCTCACGAAGCCGCCAATGTATCCGGTACCAGGGGTATCGACTATCTGCTGGAACAGACCAAGAATTCTCCGGCTCATGTCTATATCATGATGGCCTCCTGTGTGCCGGCAACGGTTATCGATGATAACGGTGCATCACTCACCGCTGACGAGATGGCTCCGTACCTCTCCAACCGCCGTGTTCTGGGTCTCGGCGAAGTGATGGACTGCATGGCCGTGATCGAAGGCGACGCAGCCATGAATAAAAAGCTGGAGCTGTTTGACGGCAAGGTAAAAGACGGTCATGCCCCGAATCTGACGGACGAGCAGCTGGCCGCCTATGTTCTGGCGGGTGTTACTACCGATCATGAAGGCACCAGTTACGAATATATTATGAAAGAGCGTGCCGTCGGAATGACCGTCCATATACGTGAAGGCAGTGCTGCCCGCAATCTGGAAAACATTGTGCGCGGAATTGTGGAAAATAATAACAATACCGAAGGATTCTGTTTCTGTACGGATGATAAACATATCGAAGACATTATAAACGAGGGACACATTGATCACAATGTCAGAAAAGCAGTCAGCATGGGCATCAGTCCGATTGCCGCCATTAAGATGGCAACCATCCAGCCGGCCCGGTGCTACGGGCTTCGCAGAACCGGTGCCGTCTGTTCGGGATATGACGCCGACCTGGTCGTATGGGATTCTCTCAAAGATTTTAATGCCCAGATGGTTTTCTACAATGGAGAAATGATCTTCGATGCCCGTCCTCTTGCGGACGGGAGCGAATCGCCGGTCAACAGGCGGCTAAATATCAAGCCCGAACCCTGTCCTGCAGATCTTATGAATACGGTCCACCTGGGAGAGATCGATCCTTCCAGGCTCGTCATTCCCATAAAGGAATCTCCTGTTCCCGCCATCCATATGATCGAAGGTGAAATTCTCACCCAGAAGGAGATGGTCACCCTGCCCGGAGAGGATGTTTTTGTTCCCAACGGCAAGATCAATAAGATTGCTGTTTTTGAAAGGCACCATGCCACCGGCAAAGTCGGTGTCGGGGCAGTAACAGGCTTCCCGATCCGGGGCGGTGCGATTGCGACCTCCGTCTCTCACGACAGCCATAACATCATCGTCATCGGCGATAATGACGCAGACATGCTCTGTGCCGTGAAGGAAATCGAACGAGTCAACGGTGGATATACTGTCGTTTCAAAAGGAAAGGTATACGACACACTGGAACTTCCCGTGATGGGACTCATCTCCGATAAAACGCTTTCCTATGTCAGCAAGAAAATGCACAAGCTGAATACAAAAGCCTATAAAATGGGCGTTCCCAAAGGGATGGATCCATTCCTCACTCTTTCCTTTATGGCTCTCCCCGTTATCCCGGAGATCCGCTGTACTCCCAGAGGAATGTATGATGTGGTGGAAGGGCGCCTTGTCTGAAAAAGAGTACCGGAAGATAATATCAAAAAAGCAGGAGATCATGACCAGCTTTCATGATCTCCTGCTTTTTCATTTTAATGATTCAAGCCCTTTCAACACTCCGCCGTTATTCTTTTGATGCCTGTATTCTCACTTTCCATAATAATCCAGTCCATGATCTCTTGCATATTCAGCAGCATAGGTCCCGCTTAGATACAGAGTCAGCTGGTCACTGCAGTTTTCAAAAGCATCATCCGCAATATATGTAACAGAAGATGGAATCACGATCTCCACAAGATTTATACAATCTTTAAAAGCCTGACTTCCAATCGAAGTTACATCCGGAGGAATCACTACACGCTGCACGGAATGATTCCCTGCAAAAGCTTCGTCCTCAATAGTCAGGAGTCTTTCCGGCAAAACAACAGCTGCAGGCACATTCGCCGGTTCCTGTATAATACCGGATACATCAGGTACATTAACAAAATTATAGTGATCGACAGGCTGTGTGAGTTCAAGCGACCCAAAAGAGCTGCTGCTGTTCTCAAACTGTATGGTCTGCCCTCCCGGCCCGTTAAATACTACAACAAAATCCCCGGCAGGATGAAAGCTGTAATTACCGAGCTGTGCAAAATCGCCCTGAACAGTCATCCTTCCCTTTTTCAGAAGGCTGTTTCCAAGAGACGTATTTGCCTTTAAAACAGCATCCCCTCCGACATTCAGCCGGCCTGCAGGATCTGCCATATAAATACGTCCGGAACTGTAAGTATAATTTTCTTCTCCTTCAACCAATGAAGAATCGGATCCGGCCAGTATATAATCACCACTTACGGCAAGCATTCCATTTCCTACATTGATCTGACCATTATGATGGTATAATGTGCCATTAACCCGGAATGTTCCACCAGCCAGCGTTAAATCACACGCTGCAGTAAAGTCACCGGTAATCCGTGCCATAAATCCACTCAGGTTTGTAGAACGCCCATATAAAATTGCCCCGGCAGAATCCGCCGTGACGTTACTTAACAAACGTACCCAGCTGATATAGTTCCTGAATTCCATGTCCCCATGGCAGAACTTCACACTTCCAAAGCCGGAACCGCCTGATGTGATATTTACTGTCTGCTTCCGGCTTCCGTTAAAGACCGTATGGTGTGCTTCCGCAGG